>JANELJ010000352.1 GCA_024511395.1 Gammaproteobacteria bacterium
CCTTTTTGTTGATAAATAATTGCCTGAATAACAACTATTTGATCATCAAATTGGCTTCATTTCAACTCCTAAAGATCATATCTATGATAATTGCATAAAAAAATCCCCGTCTAATATCACTATTATTACACATTAGTGATATTAGACGGGGAAGAGGTCAGTACAGATTAATTATTGCACTTAAGTGCGGCATCAATATTTTCCTTGCCGATATCCACTTCAAATTTTTTCCAGACCGGCTTCATGACTTCTGCCCATAGTTCAAGCTGCTGGTTGGTTAAAGTGTGGACTTTGGTGCGACCTGAGGCAATGATAAACTGCTTGTCTTCTTCTGCCGCTTCCAGTGCCCAGCGGGTTTCTTTAGCGGTAACTTCCTTGATAATAGCGCTCAGTTCTTTCTGAATATCTTTAGGCAGACTGTCCCAGAACTCGGTGCTGGTGATCAGAACATATTCCAGAACGCCATGGTTGGACTCGGTAAAGTCACTCTGAACTTCATAAAACTTCTTAGTACGGATATTGGACCAGGTATTTTCCTGACCGTCTATAACACCGGTGGACAGGGCATTATAAACTTCAGAGAAGGACATTTTCTGAGGATTGGCTTTAACGGTCTTGAACTGTGCTTCCAGAACATCAGAACTCATAATACGGAATTTTTCTCCGGCAGCATCATCAGGTACCAGCAATGGTTTATTGGCGGATAACTGCTTCATGCCGTTTAGCCAGTAGGCCAGTCCCTTGATGCCCTTATCTTCTGCAGCGCCTAATAAAGCCTGTCCCTGTGGGCTATTGGTAAAACACTCAACGGAACTGGCATCCTTAAACAGAAAAGGCAGATCAAAGATACCCCATTTTTTGGTGTATTTGCCGAACTTAGATAGTGAGGGGGCAGCCATCTGCACATCACCCAGCAGCAGGGCTTTTAAGACTTCTTTATCATTATAAAGCTGGGAATTAGGAAAAATCTCGACTCTGACTTTACCCTTAAGGCGTTGTTCCACCAGTTCTTTAAAATAATTGGCAGCCTTTCCTTTGGGTGTTTTTTCTGTAGTGATATGAGAAAATTTTATCACGTTCTCCTTGGCCATTGCGGTTTGTGAGAAGGTGAGAGTAAGTAAAATTAAAATTGCGGTCGTTCTAATCAATGACATTATTTATCCTTTTTTAATGTTAATATTTCTGATAACTATAAAATGCGATTTATAAAACTATACGATATATAAAACTAAAAGTCGGGGAAAGAGGAGCGAGTTCTATACATGGGACGAGAACCGTAACCGTATCCAGATGAACGTCCACGGTATTGATCGCTCTGGTAAATGGGATCTCTGCGTCCGTAGGTATCCATCCATAAAGAGTTATTGGCTCGCCGGCGAGCCTGATCCAGCTCCCTTCTACTGTAACGTCTTTCTGGTGAGGGATATTTTCTTTCCAGATCATACCAAGCATCGCCATAGCTTCGTTGTCCATCAGCTGAGACATTGGCCAGGGCAGACAGTGCTATAGCAGTAATCGTGGTCAATAACAGAGTTTTCATAATTGGCTGCTCTTTTGATTAAAATTTTAAATGACAAGTTACTTTAAGCATAGTAAAAATAAGCCCTGTTGAAAAGTTTTAACTGCTGTTTTTGAGAAGGCTGTTTAATTTTCCTTTGTCTCTTTGGTCTGTCTGTTTTTCATATACTTTAATTTAGGTTTTTTATACTGATTCAGAAGTTTTGAGTAATCCGGCCGGGTATCTGCCCAGCGGTACTTAAAGTTACCCACCAGGCCGGAAAATGGATTGGTGATACCGCCTGCCAGGGTGCCTTCTTTAGCTTTGGTTATGATCTCGTCAAAATTATCATCCATATTACTGATAGGCCCCCAGAATTTAATGGTGGGACCTTTCCAAAAGCCGTATTCATCCTGTTCTTCCTTTAATAGCTAAAGTTTAGAGTTTCAGCTCCCCCAAAAAGGAGAATCATTTAAAATTTATTGATTACCTCAGTTAACCGATAGTCCGTAACAGGAACCGGATATCCCTTGCTGAAGCCGCCGTGAATCC
>JANELJ010000353.1 GCA_024511395.1 Gammaproteobacteria bacterium
ACTGGTTAAAGTAACGATGAATTTCCGAAAAATGCCTTGTCTCTTTATCACCCATAGCCGTAATCATACTCACTATTAGCTGAAAAGGGGGTATCTGTCTTAATCGTTGGGAAAAACCTATGTTTTTGCCCGGTCTATTAAGTTTCTTTTCACTCAATATGATCATCAAATTGGCTTCATTTCAACTCCTAAAGATCATACCTATGATAAAGAACTAAAATAAGAAGAAAATTAAAAAGAAAAGAAGAACTGTTAAAATATTTTATCATTAAGGGATACCGTATTTGCATTTTGTTATAATTTTTGTGCGTTAAATACTGTTATGTCATCAGTACAGGGGTTGATAGATTAAACGATCACACCTGAAACTATTAACTGTACAATCTGCTAATAAATAATAGCAAAAAATAAGCCATATTCAATGTAGATGTTTTTACTGGGTTTTTTATTCCACTTTTGTGAATAAGTTATATTAATAATTGCATAATGCAATTTATGAGTGAAAGCTAAAATCCCCTTGAGTTTTCAGGGCTTAATAACCATATCTATAAACAGTTTTTCTTTAAGGAACTGATAATGGAAGAATATAACCAGATTGTTACGGTCATTGCCATGAGCATGGGGGTAGCCTGGGCAAGCGGGATAAACCTGTATGCGGCTATTTTAATGCTCGGTATTATGGGAGCGACCGGTAATGTTGATTTGCCTCCCGGACTGGAAGTGCTCAGTGATCCAATGGTTATTGGTGCTACGGGTTTAATGTATTGTGTGGAATTTTTTGCTGATAAGGTGCCGGGTTTTGATAATGGCTGGGATGCGATTCACACCTTTGTTCGGGTTCCTGCAGGGGCTATTCTAGCCGCCGGAGCCGTTGGCGATGTTTCTTCTGCTGCGAGTATAGCTGCGGGGATCTTGGGTGGTGGTATGGCATTAGGTACGCATTCACTAAAGGCCGGCAGCAGAGTTTTAATCAATACTTCACCTGAGCCTGTAAGCAACTGGACTGCCTCCATCACTGAGGATCTAGCGGTTATCGGAGGATTGTGGACTGCACTTCATTATCCTACCTTGTTTGTCGTGTTCTTAATCTTTTTTATTCTATTAATGATCTGGTTATTACCGAAGCTCTGGAAAGGCATCAAGGCAGTATTTTCTGCTATAAAACGGTTTTTCTCGTCAGCTCCGGAGAATGAGCCTCAGGGTGATTTTAGTTCGAATTTGTCTGAATCCATGAATAGCGAAGTTAATGTTAATGAATCAGCTTTAAAGATGGAATATAAAAAGAAAAAATAAGAGGGAAATCTGTTTGTTGATAAAAAATCAATAAACAATAAAGTTGTATTTGAAATGTTACTTTAATTGAGTATAGTTGCAGGGGTAAACCCTAGTTGTAGAACAATAAATAGAATAGAAAATTATAATCGAAAAGGGAAAATATGACCGGTTCACTTATTAAATTCTTTGAATATGGTATCTTTCTGTTTTCACTGGTAACTGTTGTTTTTGGGGCTTATTCTCTGTTTACTCTTTAGGGGCTTTGCGAATTGCTCCTTATTTGATGACCTTGTTCGATGATGGTAATGGGAGATAATTCAATTTGACCAGACTTATTATAATACTGAGCCTGTTGTTTCTGGCAAACCCTGTATTAAGTGCAGAGTTTAATATAAAGCTCAGAAAGACAGATATTAATGAGTTAAAACAGCAGTTATTACCCGCTTTTGACAAAAATATTGAGTACCTCAATACCATCCTTCAATGTCTTGAGCAGGGTAATACAACAGACGATTGTCTGCAGCAGTTTACACCACCGGGCAGAACTGCTGAAACGCAGAATGCTTCAGACCAGGATATCAAACACTCCATTGAGAAAAACCTTCAAAAGCAGGAATTAACTGAGTCTGATATTATCCAGGGCCTGAAAGAATTATTGCAGCAGGCTGAAAAGGTCAGAAGTTGTCTGGTTGCCGGACAGACGGCTAATGATTTAAAGGACTGTATCGTTAAGTATAAACCTGAAAAAAACTGATGGGCAACTTGTATT
>JANELJ010000354.1 GCA_024511395.1 Gammaproteobacteria bacterium
GCTGGGGCGTCATGCAGAGCCTGAAGCATTTGATGATTTACTGCCCTGGCTGTGTGCTGAAAAAATTCAGGCGTTACAGTAGGTGGGGTAGCAGATCAATGTGGGATTAATTGGCGCTCACTATTAAAGTGCACACTGCCGGTATTGAGGCACTCAATGCTTTTTACAATAAAGAACTTGAGAGCGCACTCAGATCATTAAAAGCGATGGAAGATGCCAGTATAGATGTTATGGCCTCTCTGGAGAAAATGGCCAAAAGTGGTCATGATAACCAGGCCATGCTTTGTACTCATCAATAAATACTAAAGTGATTCGTACTAAAAAAGCTCTTCAACCGGTTCAGTCTGTTCAACTATACGCGTAATAGCCACAGGCAGACCGTTCTTCTCTTCCAGTGCCTGTTTTAAAGTCTGGGCCTCTACCACCAGTTCCGGCTGGTAGTGATACCTGAAAAAAGCTTTACGGATCAACTCCATGGCATTTTCATACAGTTCTTCATAAGGCAATTCTTCCCCTTCAAGTTGAGGATGCACTTCAATATAAATTTTCTTTTTCCACCAGCCGACTTTTACCGGCTGATTGACAATATACACCGGTGTACCCACTTTGACTTCAGGAAACAGTTTTTCAATATCTTCAGGATACATACGCACACAGCCGTGACTGACACGCATACCCACACCATAAGGTTTATTGGTACCATGAATTAAATAACCAGGAATACCCAGCCTTAGTGCAAATAAACCCAGGGGATTATCCAGCCCAGCCGGAACTACGTCAGGGAGGGGATCGCCCTTTTCCAGATGCTCCTTTTTAATGGATGCCGGCGGTGTCCAGGTCGGGTTGGCTTTTTTCTGCACAATTTTTGTCTTGCCTATGGGCGTATTCCAGTCCTGGCGGCCAATACTGACGGGATGAGTTTCAACCGTTTTCTTCTCAGGGCGAAAATAATACACACGGTATTCCGGCAGGTTCAGGGTTATCCCTTCCCTGGGAGTATCCGGCAATACCCGACTGGTCGGGATAAAGATATCCACTTTAGTACCAGGCAGCCAGCGATCCACACCAGGATTCAATAATAAAATTTCATTCTGGCCAATATCATAGCGGCGCGCCACATCCAGAAGAGTATCTTCTTCTTTTGCATGAGTATAAAAGGGTTTTGTTGGATCACCAATGCCCCCTTCATTCGGATCTTCCGGCAATTCAAAAACCGTAGCGGCTACTGGATTAAACCACAGGCACATAATTAGCATCCATCCGGAAATTGCTCTGCTCTTAAGTTCCCCTTTTTTAAAGGTGGACACAGGGGGGTTAAGCTCTGGAGCCTTAAAATACTCATTTAAATTTATCATTCTAATTATTTTGATTAAATTTTCTTAATGTGAAATTAGCTTGCTATAATAACGCCTAATGAACCGATAACCAAATGAGTAAGCCGCAATGAAAGCAAAAATTGGAATTATTACTGCCTCGGATCGTGCCAGTGCCGGTGTCTATGAAGACCTGTCCGGTCAGACCATTATTGATACAATGAAAGACTATCTGAGCTCCGAATGGGAGCCTGTTTACCGCATTATTCCTGATATTCAGGATGATATAGAACATGCCATGATAGAGCTGGCGGATCATGAACAGTGCTGTTTAATTGTGACCACCGGAGGTACCGGCCCGGCTAAACGGGATGTGACTCCGGAAGCTACCGAAAATGTCTGTGAAAAAATGATGCCCGGCTTTGGCGAACTGATGCGCCGGGTCAGTCTGCAGTATGTACCCACCGCCATTCTTTCCCGCCAGACAGCGGGTATCCGGGGTAAATCATTGATTATAAACCTGCCCGGCAAACCCAAGTCCATCCGGGAATGTCTGGATGCGGTTTTTCCTGCTGTCCCCTACTGCATTGACTTAATTGAAGGACCTTATCTTGAATGTAATGAGGATGTGATTAAGCCGTTTCGGCCTAAGAAATAACTATTTTAAAGATGAATAATAGGCAATTTTCATCTGCTCATAATTAACCTGAGATCTGGATAAGA
>JANELJ010000355.1 GCA_024511395.1 Gammaproteobacteria bacterium
ATACTAGGTTATTTGAATTTAAGTTTTGCACTAAAAAGACGCACTATAACAGTGCAATGTTGGAAGTAAAAGTGATAATTGTTAGGTTTTAATGGTGCAAGGGATGGTAAAAAGGTATTTAAGCGATGGTAATTAACACCAGACAGTTGTTTAGGGGGGTTACCCTCTGATTCAAGCTGAGTAGTTAGCCAAATTTACCTTTTTACGAAGATATAACTAATCAGATTATTCAAACCATTTAGCAACAGGGCAATAATTGCAATATTCCAGACAATAACAGCTCCGCTGGGTAAATCGAGTATAGCTGATAAAACCAGACCACTTAAATAGCCTAAAATACCAATACTATACCCAGCTAATAATTTCCTGGCCCCCGAAAAATAAACACTTCCTAAGGCCGGTATAATCAAACTTGCAAACACCAGATAAACACCAACCAGTTGAACGGAGCTGGTTATTGCTATGGCAAATAAAATATAAAAACCGTAACGGCCAATACGTTTTCTATAGAGAAACCAGATCAGGGAGATAACTAATGACAGCATTAAAACAGGTATTAACTGTGTCCATGTTACCCACAATATTTGTCCCACCAGAAGATCTTTTAAATGTTCTCCTCCATGAGGATTACCCGCAAGCAAAAGTATGCTGGCAGTAGCTGCAAGGACAAAAGTAATACCTATAACAGCCTCCTGATAGTTCCCCCATTTTTTTTCTATCTGCCCTAACAACCAGGCTCCCAGTAAAGCACTGGTTATTGCGGAAACCTGGATGAACACGGCTCCGAACCGTTCCAGATCAAAATAATGCGCGGCTATAACACCTAATCCGGCAATCTGTGCAATAGCCAGATCAATAAAGATTATTCCTCGTTTTAAAACCTCCTGGCCAAAAGGCACATGCGTCATTAAAACAATCAATCCGGCACAAAAGGCTGGTAATAAAATACTTATATCCAGTCCATCATAATTCATTTAGAATTATCCTTTATTAATTGAATTACATGATCCATCCACTGAAACAGGCTTTCATTCTCATTAACGGTAGAAGGTATAGCAACTGCCTTAATACCGGTTTTTTCCGATAACCATAAAGCGGCTTTGGGATCCTGATAACTGCTGTAAATAATAAGATCGACAGGGGTTTTCTTCACCTGTTTTAATAAAGCTGATAAATGACTACTGCTTGGAGGGACACCTGGTTTGGGTTCTAATTCAGCCACTTTATTTAACTTTAACCACTGTTGTAAATACACCCAGCTATTATGATGGACAATAATAGCTTTACCTTGAAGCTCCCTGGTTTCTTCCTTCCATCGTTTCATGGCCTGATCCCAGCGGGTTTTAAAGTTAGCCAGTTTTTCCGCATATTCTTTACTATATTGAGGATCGATTTGCTGTAATCTTTGAGATAACTTTTTCACTACAATCTTTATACGACGTGGATCTAATTGAATATGTGGGTTTCCGGCAGCATGAATGTCCCCCATTGAACGATCCAGTACTGTGGGTTTATCCAGCAGTTTGACAGTATCAGTAGCCATAAAATAACCTTTCTGTCCCGGCTGAACTTTTGAATTAGCTGATTTACGTAATAGCACGGGTAACCAGCCGGTTTCCAGTCCTGCACCGCTGCAAACTAATAAATCAGCCTTTCGTATTTTAGCAATCAAACTTGGACGGGCCTGAATATAATGGGGATCCTGTCCAACATTGGTAGCACTGAATGTGGAAACTAAAGAACCGCCCAATTCCTTACTCAGTGCCGCCCATTCCGGTTCACAGGCAAAAACATTAATTTTGGCGGCTGCATAAGCAGTATGAATAGCAATCAATATTGAAAAAATAACTATAAATAAAATTTTTTTTGTGTTCATTTTGTAATGACCTCTATTAGTCGCTATGAGCATCTAAATAGTTCAACCTGAATAATACCGTTTTAAGCCTGACATCAAGCCAGGTTTAAAGCGGCTGATTGTTCTGGTTTGATAAAATATCCCATCAAACCGGAAATAATTTTGAGCCACAAAAGCCGG
>JANELJ010000117.1 GCA_024511395.1 Gammaproteobacteria bacterium
CTGGCTTTTGTGGCTCAAAATTATTTCCGGTTTGATGGGGTCTTTTATCAAACCGGGGCAATCAGCCGCTTTAAACCTGGCTTGATGTCAGGCTTAAAACGGTATTATTCAGGTTGAACTACGTATATTCTCCAACACATAAAGCCGCTACATAATTTCTTCTATGCCCGTATTATCTGGCAGATGCTGAATTACCTCCAGTGCTTCTTGCTTTGCGGTATGAGAT
The DNA here is from genome assembly GCA_024511395.1 of Gammaproteobacteria bacterium. Taxonomy (GTDB): domain Bacteria; phylum Pseudomonadota; class Gammaproteobacteria; order GRL18; family GRL18; genus JANELJ01. The sequence goes on from JANELJ010000117.1 coordinate 227, forward strand.
TGTATGATTAAATTCCTGAAAAATTAATGACTCATCTGTTTTAGTACTGACAGGGCCGGATCATACTTTGGTTAAAATATATTCAAAATGAAATTTATACCTTCTGAGTATCTATTGACCGTGCTTCTTGATGAAGTTTCGGCAGCAGGGACGCTGCCGAAAAGCCTCCATGGATGGATTCACGGCGTCTTCAGCAAGGAGTACGGTTAATGGATACGGTATTTGCGTCTAAATGAGAATCTTTAAAAGTATGCTCTCGCCCTGTTAGTACTGAGGAGGAGGATGTTATTGATATTCACAATACTACGGAATATAGTATTATGCAACGAAGTATTCTAGGGTATATTTTGACACTAAAATAAATAACACCAGCCCTAAGCGCCAATATCCCCTGGAGCTTCATCAACAGGAAACAGGGGCTGGTCATCCAGCCAGGCTTTCCATTGTGCATGATGAGTGACATCAATTCCTTCCTGTGTGGCCATAGTCTGTAAATGTTTCTGTAAATCGGACATAAGTTCTGAGTCCATAAGTTCAAAATGATTCTGGACATTGGCATGCAGAATATTATAGATAAGTTTTAATTCGGTCAGAGAATAATCGTTAAGGGTTTTCATACGGTTAGTCTATATTAGTCTGTGTTCGTTCAGAGCTGATTAGTTGAGCGGTTATAATAACATACATTTGTCGTATGTAATGGGGTTTTGTATACTGCTGTGGATACACTGTTTAATTTACACTGTCGGAAAAACCATTGCGTTCATCTATCCGTTTTAAAATAATATTACTGACGGTTTTACCCATTGCCGTGATCTATTTGCTGATCTTTGGTTTTGGAGTCTATCAGATCCATCTGCATTCTATTCAGGATGTGGAAGAAGTGATGCGCCGTGTCACTCAGCAATATGCCGGGGTGTTTTCCGGCTATTTACGCGAGTCGGCACAGATAGCCCGTTCTACGGCTGCCATTATTGAGCAGAATCCCAATATCCCCGATCATCAGCTGTTTGCCCAGGTCAAATCCAATCTACGACATAACCGGATTGTTTATGGCAGTGCCATTGCCTTTGAACGTGATCCGGAATATGACAATGAATTGTTTGCTCCTTATGCTTATCGTATGGGACGTAGAATTCAGACCCTGGATATTGCAGATGTTACCGATTATACCTCCGGGCACTGGCAGTGGTGGGATCAGGCAAAATTGTCTCGGCATCCCATCTGGACTGATCCTTATTTCGATAAGGGTGTAGGTAATATTATTATGGCCACCTATGCTGTTCCGTTTTTTTATCAACGTAAGTTCAGGGGGGTTGCAACAGTGGATGTTCAGCTGGAGATCCTGGAACAGAATGTGGATCAGCGGGTGGATACGGAGATGGATATTATTATTACCCACAAAGGGGATTATATTTACCATCCCGACCCTTCACAGATTATGACCAATTCCATCTATAAGGATGCAGAAAAATATCATCGTCCCTTAATTAAGGAGCTGGCGGATAAAATGACTTCTGGTCAGCGCGGTGTGATGAAGCTCAATGGCTGGGATACGGACACTCGCCAATGGGTCGCCTATTATCCTATTGCCAGTACCCAGTGGAGTATCGCGGTCCGGGTTCCGGAGGATGTAGTACTGGCCAGGGTTCGCCATGAGGGGATAAGTATCGCTGTGGTTCTGCTGGTATCTTTATTGCTGATACTGGTGACGGTCTGGTTGGTGATTGGCAAGATCACCCAGCCTCTGGCGCGTTTAACCGCCGGTGTAAAATCCGTTGCCGAAGGTAATCTGGATGCCGTGGTGGAAGTCAACAGCAATGATGAAATTGGTCTGCTGGCAGAAAGTTTTACCGATATGGCGGCTCGGCTGAATAAACGGGAACAGGATATCCGTAAGGCCCGTTCAGAAGGTTTCAGTCGCATGGTACAGGGGCTTAAAGGCCGTTATTTCTATTTTACCCATGATAAAAGTGGTCAGATATCTTATATCAGTCCATCAGTAGAAAAAATTCTGGGTTATACACCGGATGAATTTCAGAACTTTTTCAGAGAATATATAACGGATAACCCGCTTAATAAACAGGCAGAAGAATTGATTGAACGGACTTTCAAGGGAGAGCAGCAGGAAGCCTTTGAAATGGAGATCCGCAACCGCAGCGGCGAAGCACTGCGTTTTGAAGTCATTGAAGTACCGGTTAAGGATGAAAAAGGCCGTATTATTGCCCTAGAAGGCATGGCTCATGATATTACTGAGCGGAAACGGGAAGAAGAAAAGTTTCGGGTGCTGTTTGAAAGTTCATCCCAGGCTAATTTACTGTGTTCCGATGAGGGCATCCTGGATTGTAATCATGCATTTCTGGCTCTGTTCGGAATCAGAGATAAAAATGAAGTACTGGGTTCACATCTGTATTCTCTGGCACAGCCGATTCAGCCCGATGGCCGGGCTGCTTATGATATTATCAATGAGTTGATGGAGCAGGCAGGCCGGAGCGGTTATCAGCAATATGAGCTGGTTTTTGAACGCCTGAATGGTGAACCGTTTCCGGCAGAAATTATTCTGACCGCAGCGGTGATGAATGATGAGCCGGTGTTTATTGCTATTTTGCAGGATCTGACCGAAAGAAAGCTGACTGAACAGGCTATTATTGATGCCAAGGAAGCCGCGGAAGAAGCCAGTAAAACAAAAAGTGAATTTCTGTCCAATATGTCCCATGAATTAAGAACCCCCTTAAATGGGGTGTTGGGTTATGCCCAGATCCTGCAGAATGATCGGCAGGTTACAGCAGAGCAGATGGAAAGTCTGGATGCCATTAAAAGCTGTGGTCATCACCTGCTGACCCTCATTAATGATGTACTTGATCTGTCTAAGATTGAGTCTGGAAAAATGGAGTTTAATATCAGCCCGGTGGATTTACGGGAACTGATTAAGGGGGGGTATGACATGGTCTCACCCCGGGTGGCTGCTAAAGGGCTGGAACTAGTGCTGGATCTGCAGGACAGCCTGCCCAGAGGGATTAAAACTGATGCTACAAAATTAAGACAGGTATTAATCAACCTGCTGGGTAATGCCGTTAAATTTACCCATAAAGGCAGCATAACACTGAAGGTGTTTGAACAGATGGATTTTCAGTCTGATAATAGCCTGGAACGGCGTATTCATTTTGTGGTAGAGGATACTGGTATCGGCATCCCCAATGATAAACAGCAAAGTATTTTTGATGCCTTTCAACAGGCTAAAGAGGGTATTGATGCTGGGGGTACCGGTCTGGGACTGGCCATTAGTCAGCGTCTGGTCAGGGAAATGGGGGGAACCAGTATTAGTTTGCACGGTGAATACGGCAAGGGCAGCGCCTTTGCATTCTCCTTGCCTCTGATAGAGGTCAGTGATGCTGAACTGACGGTGCCGGCGCTGGAAAATGATGATGATACAAGCATTCCTCATTTACCGGATAACGTGCAAATAAACGCTTTAATTGTAGATGACAGGGAAACCAACCGGGATATCCTTAAGCGGATTCTGCAGGCTGCCGGTTTTAAGGTTATGATTGCCGTTAATGGTCAGCAGGCCGTAGAACTGACCCTGAAACACCGCATTGCCCTGGTGCTGATGGATATCAGAATGCCGGAAATGGACGGCATTACAGCCACCTGGACAATACGGGAACAGATCAGCCAGCAGGCACAGCCCTGGGATGTGGTCATAATTGCCGTGACTGCCAGTGTTTTTCCTGATGCCTCAGAAGCCCTGCAGGATGCTCAGATGGATGACTTTATTGCCAAACCCTTTAAAATTGCTCAGGTTTTTCGCAAAATAGAACAGCATACCGGATTAAAATTTATCTGGGAGACTAGGAAGGGCTCATCAGAGCAGACCACAGGCAATAGTGATGTTGCTATTGAACAGCATATAGAGCAAAAGGATTTATTCGCCCTGTTAGAGCAGATGCTGGAATCCAGTGAAGTCGGTGACATCAGGCAGATACAGAGCGTGTATAATAGCCTGCAGCATGTGGTGGAAATACCGGCTCATTTAAAACAACAGTTATCCGGAAAGATCAGGGATTTTGATTTTACCGGTATTGCGCACATCACAGAAGCCATCATTGCCGAACTTAAGGAAACAGACCAGTAATGCCGTCAAATAAAGGGATCAGCCATGAACAGGAAACTTTATTACTGGTGGATGACAATCCAACCAATCTACAGGTGCTTTATCAGACCCTGGAAGGCCGCGGTTATAAATTATTACTGGCCAAAAACGGTGAAGATGCGCTAAATATTGCCCACAAGATTCAGCCGGCTCTGGTATTACTGGATATTATGATGCCCGGTATGGACGGTTATGAAGTCTGCCGTCAAATTAAGAATGATCCGGCTCTGGCTGATATCGTGGTCATCTTTCTTTCTGCTCTGGATGATGTGGAAGACAAGGTAAAAGGTTTTGTTGTGGGTGCGGTGGATTATGTGGCCAAACCTTTTCAGGCTGATGAGGTCATTGCTCGGGTTGAAACCCATATAAAAATCCGCCGGCTGGAACAGGCCCTTGAACAGAAAAACCGTCAGCTGGAAGAAGACAATGCCATTATCCTGGAATCCATGGGCGAAGGTCTGCTGGGTGTGGACAAGCAGGGGCGGATCTCCTTTGTCAATCCGGCCGGAGAAAAAATAACCGGCTGGACAGAAGCCGATATGGTGGGAAAGGATTTTCATGAGCTGTTAATGCATACCGATACGCAGGAACAGCGTTATCCCCGGGACAAAAACCCGGTATTGCAGACGCTTCAGGATCACCAGGTCAGGCATAGTGACAGTGATATTTTCTGGAGCCGGGACGGACAGGCGCTGCCGGTGGAATATACGGTAACCGCCATTAACGGAACTGTAGATATCAGCAGTGCCTGTGTAGTGTTCAAGGATATTTCTGAGCGTAAAGCGCGGGAACAGGCTCTAAATCAGGCCTTGTCTACTGTTAAGGAGCTAAAGGAAAAACTGCAGGCCGAAAATGTCTATCTGCAGGAAGAAATTCGCACTGAACAGGATTATGGTGAAATCATTGGCCAGAGTGTCGCCCTGAAAAAGACCATGGAAGAAGCCCGCCAGGTGGCCATGACCGATACTACCGTTCTGATTAATGGTGAATCGGGTACCGGTAAGGAATCCATGGCGAGAGCCATTCACCAGTTCAGTCCGTGCAAAGACCGACCTCTGATTAAAGTCAACTGCGGCGCCATTCCTGAATCGCTGGTGGAAAGTGAATTATTCGGTCATGTTAAAGGGGCATTTACCAGTGCCGTCAGTGATCGTACCGGTCATTTTGAACTGGCAGACAAAGGCACCATTTTTCTGGATGAAATTGGCGAACTGTCTCAGGATGTGCAGGTAAAATTACTGCGGGTTCTGCAGGAACAGGAAATTCAGCGGGTCGGCAGCGGTGAAGTGATTAAGGTGGATGTCCGTATTATTGCGGCGACCAACCGGGATCTGAAACAGATGGTGGATGAAGGTAAATTCCGCATGGATTTATTTTACCGTCTGAATGTTTTTCCCTTAACTGTCCCGCCCTTAAGAGAACGCAAATCTGATATTCCTCTGCTGCTGGCAAAATTTCTCTCACGCCTGTCCAAAAAACTGGGCAAGTCGCTTAAAGGGGTTTCTGAAGTGAGTATGGAACTGCTGATGGATTATGACTGGCCGGGTAATATTCGGGAACTGCAGAATGTTATTGAGCGTTCTGCCATACTGGCCCGCAGTGATATTATCGATATTGATGATGCCTTGGTACCGGTAACCTGCAGCCAGGTGGTTATGGCACATGATGATGATAATGAAACCGCCCGCCCCCGCTTTAAAACCCAGGCTGAAAATGAAAAGGATTATATTATTTCAGTGCTGGAAAAACTGAACTGGGTGATTGGTGGTAAAAAAGGTGCCGCAGAAGTACTGGATATACCTTCAAGCACTTTGCGCTCAAGAATGAAAAAACTGGGTATTGAGAGACCGGAATAAAGGGATAAAAACAGAATTTGCCAAGTGTTCCCACGCAGAGCGCGGGAACAGGAATTATTATTAATTAAGCCATTTTATTGGTATGAGGTCTGGAGGAATTGCTGCCTAAATAGTTCAACCTGAATAATACCGTTTTAAGCCTGACATCAAGCCAGGTTTAAAGCGGCTGATTGTTCTGGTTTGATAAAAGACCCCATCAAACCGGAAATAATTTTGAGCCACAAAAGCCGGAGCTTATTGAGGATCTTTCTTAAGTTATGACCAGCGGCCACCGTAACCACATTAATGGCATCACCGACTGCGCCTTTGAGGTAGCAGCGGTCTAAACGACCATAATTTTTCATATGATCGATTTCAGGCTCAATCGCACTGCGTCGTTTTAATGCCTTTTTAATACTTCGGGTAACGCCTCGCTTCTGACCTGAGATAAAAACTTTCGTATCTTTTACTTCATGTCCATGATAACCCCGGTCAACAAAGCACTGTTCCGGCTGTACGGCTGTAAACTGTTTTATCTGTTCCAGTTGTGGCAGTAGAGTGTGTCCATCATAAGGATTGCCCGGACAGCTTTGAGCACCAATAACAAAGCCTTCCTTATTGGTTGCCGCGATACTGGCTTTAACACCAAATTCATAAGGCTTATGAGCTTTGCCTTTACTGTGATACACTCGACTTCCGGTGCATGTAAACTGTAAAGCTTGTTCTTACTGTGCTGCTCCTGCTCAATCAGTTTCTGAGCCTGTTCCAGTGCCACTTCAAACAATGGCTGAATATCAACAGA
>JANELJ010000356.1 GCA_024511395.1 Gammaproteobacteria bacterium
TAGTAGTCACTTGCCTGTTCCTTGTTCAAATTCATTTGATTTGGTCATTAAATGATCTGATCGAGAAACAGGCATTTAGTTCAATATTTTTTAGTTCTTATCCAGAATTCAGGTTGATTAATGAAACAGATGACCATGGGGGGTATTATATTTTACGGGCAATGAGACTTTCCAGGATAGCGGTTCACCGAGCCACCAGAGAAGATGGGCAAGTCGTTAGCAAAAGAACTAAATCATTAATTGATATGATTGTGGAGATTGATGGCAGAGAAACAAGGCTGATTGCAATCTGGAGCCCCAAAGAAAAAAGGCATACATTTTTAGTTACAAATCTGAATGCAGAACAGTTTTCAGCGACACAAATCAGCCAGTTATATCGTTTACGTTGGCAGATTGAGTTGTTATTCAGGTTGAACTAATTATGGAGTTACATCCTGATGGGTAAACTATTGAAACAAAATGATAAAATCATTAAAGACATACCTATGAATACCGCCTAAAATAAACAGGGGCAGGACAATAATAATACTTAACCGTAGGCGGGTTTTTAATGAAGGCGCAGAAGATGCTGGCTTTGCCGGTTTGCGGAAAAAATCAGGCATTAATTGTTTATGGCCTCAGTCTGAAATAAACAATTTAAATATTAGCATATTAACTCGGGCAATCATAACTTACCTGATGTTATAAGGCAGGAGGAATTATTTCAAGTGCTTTGATTGGTGGTTTATCATTATTTTCTCGCCACTTACGAGCCATTTCCCATTTGAGAATATCATAATAACTGCGGATATTTTCCACGTATTTAACGGCTTCATCACCGCGGGCATAACCGTACTGGAGTTTCTCATGCCATTTTTTCTTCCGCAGTAAAGGCAGAACCTTTTTAAGGTTTACCCATTTAGTATGATCTTTCTCGGACTGTTTAAGCAGTTTCAGGGCATCCCGGAGATGTCCATAACCCAGGTTATAGGCCGCCAGGGCAAAGTATAGCCGGTCAGGATCCTTGATTTCATGGGGTAGCCTTTTATACAGGCGGGTAAAATAATAAGCACCGCCAAAAATGCTTTGATGCGGTTCTACGCGATTGTTAACTCCAATATGTTTAGCGGTGTCACGTGTCAGCATCATCAGTCCCCGGACACCGGTAGGTGATCGGGCATCAGGGTTCCAGTGAGATTCCTGGTAGGATATGGCTGCCAATAGCGTCCAGTCCATTTTATTATCCTTACCAGCCTTTTCAAACCAGGGTTGAAATTTGGGCAGTCGGGTAATAATATGGCGTTGAAAAAAACGGGTTCCGACATAGTCAAAACTCTTGATATAACCAAAATGCTGTTCCCGTAGAGCCTCAAGGGCACCGCTTTTTTTCTGTTGTTTTAAAAAATTATTGGCAGCGTTATACAGGGAAAGATCGTCTGTTTTTTCAAACGCCCAGGCAATATCCTGAGGCTTGTTTATGTCAAAGGCCAGCCTGAGTTCCGGATAGTAACGCCGGTTAAGTTTAATTTCATCCGAACTGGCAATGGTAAAATCAACCAGACCTTCATTAACGAGCTGCATCAGATCTTCGGGTGAAGCCGTGGGATTAACGGTCCACTTTAATTTCGGGTATTTTTTCTTAAGATTCTGTAATACGCTGATGAGGCTGTCATCAGAAGAAATTTCGATGGACAAACGGGGTATTTGGGCCAGTTTTTTGGGGCGGCGGGTTCCTGAACGATAGACCAGCTGATAAGTCACTTTGTGGTAGGGGACAGTAAACAGGTATTTTGACTGGCGTTGCGGCGTAATAAGGAGTTTGGCAGCAGCAAAGTCGCCCTTATGCTTATCGAGCTGATGCAGCAATTCTCTGGCATTGGGCTCCACAAGCACCTTTAATTTGACTCCTAGTTTATCACTGAAACGCTTAACCAGTTCGTATTCAAAACAGGTGGGGCATAATGGACCCTGATAATAAATACTGGGTGAATTGCGGGTTAGAACCTTCATCTGACCAATGGACTGGATACGTTCCAGGCGATCAGG
>JANELJ010000118.1 GCA_024511395.1 Gammaproteobacteria bacterium
TCTTATCCAGATCTCAGGTTTATTTAGAGTGACAACTGAAGATTATCAATAAGGCGGGTTTTGCCCAGCCAGGCTGCTGCCAGGATAACCAATTGTTTTGAATCCAAAGTGGGTTTGCTTAAATCTGTATTACGAATTTGTATATAGTCAGGCTTAAAACCAGATTTCTGTAGCTGTTCAACAGTTTCCTGCTCAAGCTGTTGATAATTCCGGCTGCCGGACTGAAGTTTTTGAGCCATTGCCTGCAGGGTTCGGTAAAGTGCAGAAGCCTGCTGTTTCTGCTCGCTACTTAAATACCCGTTTCTGGAACTCATAGCCAGACCGTTTTCTTCCCGCACAATGGGATAGGACAGTATGCCTACAGGGAAGCAGAGTTCATTAACAAAACGTTTGATCACTAACAACTGCTGGTAGTCTTTTTCCCCGAAAACCGCCAGATCAGGCTGCACCATATTAAACAGTTTACCCACAACCGTGGCCACACCGGTAAAATGACCGGGACGGGAAGCCCCTTCAAGAGTATCGCTGATCCCTGGAACCACTATCTGGCTTTGTGTTGCTCCTGCTTTGCCTGCAGTAGAACTGCCAGGGTACATTTCTTCAACGGAAGGCGCAAATACAATATCACAGCCCAGTTGCTGTAATTGCCGGGTATCATCCTTAAGGGTTTTTGGGTATTTATCAAAGTCCTCGCCTTCACCAAACTGTAGGGGATTGACAAAAATACTACAAACCACAATTTCGGCCTTTGTCTGAGCCATGCTGACCAGTTGTAAATGCCCCTCATGTAGGTTGCCCATGGTGGGTACAAAGGCAATTTTTTTACCCACCTGTTTAAAGGCTTGGATAACTTCGCGTAACTGCCTGATAGTATGGATTACCTGCATGAGTTCTCAGCTAAATAAAGTGTATCAATTATACGCATCCGTATTGAGGCTGGCTTATTCAAATATGTGCTCAGGTGTTGGGAATTCCCCGGTTTTAACCTGGTGCACATAATCTCTAAAAGCCTGTTGAATGGAATGGGTTTCGGCCAGAAAATCTTTTACAAAACTGGCTGGACTACCGTGATGCAAACCCAGCATATCATAACAGACCAGTACCTGACCATCACATTCAGGACCGGCACCAATGCCGATAACAGGGATACTGACAGATTCAGTGATTTTGGCCGCCAGCTCTGCCGGTACACATTCCAGCAATAAAATATCACTTCCTGCTTCTTCCATGGCTCGGGCATCTGCCAGTAATTGTTTCGCTTCTTTTTTATTGCGCCCCTGGATCCGGTATCCACCCAGCTTGTTTATCGACTGAGGCAATAGTCCCAGATGGGAGCAGACTGCAATACCCCGTTCCGATAAAAAGCGAACAGTATCAAGCATCAGAGCACCACCCTCAATTTTAACGATCTGGGCACCACCTTCGGCAATCAGGCGGGCAGAATTAAGGTATGTCTGTTCAACACTGACATTGGCGGCAAAGGGCAAATCAGCCATAATCATGGCCTTTTTACAGACTCTGGAAATATTTCTGGTGTGGTAAATCATATCTTCCATAGACACTGACAAGGTGGTTTCCTGGCCTTTAACCACCATGCCCAGGGAATCGCCTACCAGTATCACTTCCACTCCAGCCTCTTCCTGAGCCCTGGCAAAACTGGCGTCATAGGCCGTCAGGCAGGCAAAATGCTCTGCTTCACGTTTGAGTTTCAATAGGGTTTTAATGGTAATTTTATGCATGGCTTTTTACCTGAGTTTAGTTAGCCTGAATTTTACTGAGTCCTACCCAGTCGGTCTGTTCAGCAAGGCGAGCGAGAGAACCCAACCCGGGAATATTGATATCGCCGGCAATTTCAAACAGGGGATGAATGACAAAGTTTCGAAACTTTAGCTGTGCATGGGGAATAGTTAAATTCTCAGATGCCGCTGTTTCATCTCCGTATAACAGAATATCCAGATCCAGTGTTCTGGCACCCCACTTAGCAGTTCTAATCCGCCCCTGAGCATTTTCAATAGCCTGTAACTGCGCCAGTAATAACTCTGCACTTAAACCAGTATCCAGACTGGCCACAGCATTGATATAGTCATTCTGCGGTGCACTGCCGGGCAAAATCAATGCCTCACTCTGATAAAGAGCTGAGTTCTTCAGCAGAACCGTTTCCGGCAGATTATTCAGGCTTTGCAGTACCTTTAAAATCTGCTGTTCAGGCTGTTCGAGATTACTACCCAGCCCGATAAATACAATCATGCCCTAGTATTGTCCGGTTGTGCCGATACTGGTTCCACTGTTAATTTTACTGCTTTTCGCTTTTTTCTGCGTCGGCTGTTCTGGGAGCCACGGCGTTTTTTAGGACCGCCCAGCTCACTGCACATCTGTTCCTGTTCCTCCGGTGAACGGGTCTGGATGTCGGTCCACCAGTCACAGATGGTTTTCAGTTCATGCTCACCCACTGATTCCCTGAGCAGTAAAAAATCATAACCGGCACGAAAGCGTTTATTAGTCAGGGTACGCAGGGCTCTTTTTTTAGTAGGATGCTGTAGCTGACTCTGCATATGCCAGATATCCCGCATCATCATACTGAAGCGTTTGGGGATCGAGGTATGTGCCTGCTGGCGGGTAATTACCTCCCGGCTAGCACTGATCAGGGCTTCTACTTCATGCTGCCCCCGTTCAATAAAGCGGTTTTTATAATCCTGCATAGGATACCAGAGCAACACGGCCATAAAAAAGGCCGGATTAACGGATTTACCCTGGGCAATGCGCTCATCGGTATTAATCAGAGCCTGCTCAACCAGTTTTAAGGTTGCTGAATTCTGTTCACCGGTCTCTTTTATCAGGGGTTCCGTCAGATGGAATAACAGCTCAAACAACTGGTACCGGCGCAGCAGCCTGAAACAGTTTAAACCATAACCGCCCTGGAACAGCTTAACCGTTTCATCAAACAGCCGGGCAACGGGGATCCCATCCAACAGCTCTTTCAGTTCAAAAATAAGCTGATGTGCTTCGGGTTCAATAGTAAAATCCAGTTTGGCAGCAAACCGGACAGCTCTGAGCATACGCACAGGGTCTTCCCGGTAACGAGTTGATACATCACCAATCATTCGCAGCACTTTATTATGCAGATCCTGCATACCATCAGTGAAATCAACAATAGAATCATCCCGGATATTGTAATACAGGGTATTAACGGTAAAGTCCCGGCGTATGGCATCTTCTTCCAGGGAGCCATAGACATTATCCCGGATAATCCGGCCTTCTTCGTTCTTGCCTGCATGAGGGGATGCCTCGCCTTCATGCGGCCCCCTAAAGGTTGCCACTTCAATTACATCACGGCCAAACAGGATATGCGCCAGCCTGAAACGCCGGCCAATCAGCCGGCAATTGCGAAACAGGGCCTTGATTTCATCGGGATGGGCATCGGTGGCCACATCAAAATCCTTAGGCTTTTTTCCCAACAGCAAATCTCTGACCCCACCACCCACCAGAAAAGCCTGGTAACCAGCATCCTTCAGGCGATATAGGACTTTCAGGGCATTTTTACTGATATCATCCCTGTCTATCGAATGTTCGTTCTGTTTAATTATTGTTTTTTTTATAGTCATTATTGATGTTTTCCTAACAATACTTACCACTCCATCAAGTTTTTCAGCGTAACTGCTCAGTTACATTTCAGCTTAATAATAAAGCCCGTCCACATTGCCTTTGCCGTATTTCATATTCTGAATAATCTCATCCCGCTTCAGAGGGAAGCCGTCAAAGTCACAGATATAGTTAACTGCAAAAATTTTACTATAACCCATCACCCCGGTTTCCCTGATGTGTTTCCATGATGCCCCGCTACGGGGAAACAGGACTTTTTTATCTTGTTTATCCGTACTGCCGTAAGCATAGTTCTTGATTTCATTGGTAGAACAACGCAGACCATCATACATAACATTATCTGCACCTGCCGGAGAGCGGATAACCACAGTAAAACGCACCACATAATCTTCCCCTAACTGAATACTTTTTTCATCCACCAGGTACTGATAATTACGATAGGCGGGGGGACCTTCAACCTCTATCAGATTACTGTCCTGTGGATAATCAGGAATATTGGCTTTGCCTTCTTTCCAGACATAATCTTCAACATCATTATCCTTGTATTCATCACCCTGAAGCTTGTCCCAGACATCCGCCATTAAAGGACTTACCAGAAACAGGGAAGAACACAGAACAATTGAAAAACGGAACATTTGTTTTAAATATATGGGCATTTTTCTAAACTTTAGTTAATTATCATAAATTTGTTATAGATATCTGGTTTAAAAAGCTGAATAATTGCTTTACCATTAGCATGTGCAACATTACAATTTCAATACACAAGCTGTTACGATTATCCTAAAAAAATCAGTTGAATTATAACGATTATGATTTATTTAGGATTATACATGAATTTGGGCAGACAGAGCTATGACAGATAAAAACACGGCTAAATCCGAATCTTTTGACTTTGAAGCCTCATTAAATGAACTGGAAAAACTGGTGGATGCCCTGGAAGGCGGCGATCTGACACTGGAGCAATCCTTAAAAGACTTTGAACGGGGTATCAACCTGACCCGTGCCTGTCAGACAGCTTTGACAGAAGCACAGCAGAAAGTTCAGATTTTACTGGAAAAAAACGGTCAGAGCAGTCTGGAAGATTTTGATCCCAAAGCTTAACTGTTCTGTATTTAATGCTTTTTAATACCTTGTTACCAATCGCCTGAAAGTTTATACCACCTTTAAAAGTTGCGTATTACGTGCCTGCTGCCAGCCCTATCAATAATGCTCTGAAACCCTTAATGCACAGCTACCGTCAACAGGTAGACAAAGCACTGGAACAGATCCTGAATAATACTCCGGATCGGGCTGCAGAACTGCATCAGGCCATACATTATAGTGTGTTTAACGGTGGCAAACGGGTACGTCCACTACTGGTATATTTAACCGGCCAGGCACTTGGAGTACCCGCGGCACATCAGGATATGCCGGCCTGTGCCGTTGAATTTATTCACTGTTATTCCTTGGTGCATGATGATATGCCTGCCATGGATGATGATGATCTGCGCCGCGGACAGCCTACCTGTCACAAAAAGTTTTCTGAAGCCACTGCATTACTAACCGGTGATGCTCTGCAGACTCTGGCATTTGAAACCTTGGCCGAAAACAGTCTGCTTAACGATACCCAGAAACTGGCCATGGTTAAAACTCTGGCTCAGGCCAGCGGCATTGCCGGAATGGCCGGCGGCCAGGCCATTGATCTGGCTGTTACCGGCCAGACCCGAAGCATGACACTGGATGAACTAAAAACCATGCATGAACACAAAACCGGCGCCTTAATCCGCGCCAGTGTTCAACTGGGTAGTTTATGTCAGGCCGATATTTCTACTAATACTTTAAACGCACTGGATCAATATGCCAGAAATATCGGTCTGTCGTTTCAGATTAAGGATGATATTCTGGACATTGAATCTGATACCGAAACCCTGGGCAAACAACAGGGCGCTGATATCAGTCTAAACAAGGCCACTTATCCTGCCCTGCTGGGGCTGGACGGTGCCAAAGCCATGGCACAGCAATGCCATGAGCAGGCACTGGATAGTCTGAGTGAATTTGATAAGCGGGCTGATCCGTTGCGTTGGTTGTCGGAGTATATTATTACGCGGGAGTATTAGGGTTAAGTATTCTTCACCACAAAAATAATGCCAGTACGTATTTTCTGTCCAGCCTTTTACTACCTGTTCATCCGATAAATCATGCAGATGCTTCAGGTAATGTAATCCTGCAATCAGGTGGGTGCGTAGAAGGGTATCTGTGCTCCCGGGAAGGGCTAGCTTACGGCCTAGACGGGAATTGAAGTATTGGTATGAGTGATATTGTTTCGTTTGTCCACATAGACCAAGGTAGGTTTGAATGTTTTCAGTTCCCGTTCTTCTAACACTGCATAGGCAGCAATAATAATTAAGTCGCCGGGATCTGCTTTATGGGCTGCGGCGCCATTAATGGAGATAATGCCGGAACCTGGTTCTGCTTTAATGGCATAAGTGGAGAAGCGTTCACCGTTGGTAATGTTATAGATTTCAATTTGTTCATATTCAAGAATACCGGCGGCGGTCATTAGCAGAGTATCAATGGCGCAAGAACCTTCGTAATCAAGCTCAGAATGAGTGACGGTAATCCGGTGTAGTTTGCATTTAAGCATTGAGCAGTGCATTTTAAAGTATTCCCAAACCCGTTTTATACAAAATGGGCAATAATTTTATCATAAAGGGCTGATTTTTCAAAATTAGCAGCGCAATGATAGGGCGATTGCGTTTAATTTATCTTGACAAGAAGCCATGTATAAGCCAAGCAGATGTTAGCTTTGTCGATGAAAAAACACAAAACTTCACTCATCAAAGCGGAGAGGAGCCTATATTTTTTATTACCATCTGCACCGTGATATGTGGGACAGATCAATTAAGCGGTTACGAAAAGGCAACAACTTACTTGACACCTACCAGTACAGTATACTGTTATGTTTCTAATGCACCAACTACAAACGTATTAAAATAAAAAAGGAAATACAAATGTTAAAAACAATTATCTTAGCTGGTTCTCTTATGAATGGTTAAATCTGTTTTTATTTAATTCCATCGAGCATGCAGCATGAAACGTAAGCGCTTAACGAACCAACGTCATTCCGAGTTAAATTCTTTCTCCTCATAATAAAGTCACCACTTTATTATGAGGAGCAGAGATGAACTTAGATAATATTTCCGACCTGGAAAGCTTTTGGGCCGAGCAGATTAAGTCATGGCAGAGCACTGATTTAACCCAAAGAGCATATTGCCAGAAGAATGCCCTGCCCATCCATCGTTTTAATTAACCTGAGATCTGGATAAGAACCCAGTCATTTACCTAAATACAGAGAGTTTTCATATCACTCTCATCTATTCTGATTGTCGGTTTGTCTTTTTTATGACAATAGGCAATCAGAGAA
>JANELJ010000357.1 GCA_024511395.1 Gammaproteobacteria bacterium
GCCGCTGGACATAACTTAAGAAAGCTCCTCAATAAGCTCCGGCTTTTGTGGTTCAAAATTATTTCCGGTTTGATGGGGTCTTTTATCAAACCGGGGCAATCAGCTGCTTTAAACCTGGCTTGATGTCAGGCTTAAAACGGTATTATTCAGGTTGAACTATTTAGTTTTTATCGGGGCAAAAAGGGATATGATCTATGCGGTCAGCCATGGAGAACGGGAACCGACCTTTTCTAATAAAACTGCTCAGGGACGTTCAAAAAACCGCCGGGCGATGTACAGCTACTGGAAACACCTCCTCCTACATTGGAAGAACAAAAAGCCATGGAAGTGGCACGAAAAGCAGAACGCAGACGCCTGCTGCGGGAAAAATCCATATTTAACAAGCCACCAGTGGTTAAGAAGCCAGCTTCTTACAAACAGTCAGATAATAATCCGGCTGTAGAACAATAGGATATGCAGGATAATCCTGAACAGGAATCCGTGCCTATTGATGATGAGCAGCCGTCACCTAATTTTATCAACCTGGATCATTTAATTGATAAAAATACGGTGCAGGGACTAAAAAAATAACGATTGCCAGCGTTCAGAGCAACCACTTTTTATCAATCCCTGTCGATCCAGAGTAGAAATCTGTCTCAATTTACAGGATAATGCCTTGCTTTAAATACCAATACCAAGTAAAGGGAGAAATTCTCGATGTCTGATGTAAAAAAAGTGGTCTTGGCCTATTCCGGTGGTCTGGATACTTCCATTATTCTTAAATGGCTTAAAGACGAGTACGATTGTGAAGTCGTCACCTTTACAGCAGATGTTGGTCAGGGCGAAGAAGTCGAGCCGGCACGGGCCAAAGCGGAAGCTGCAGGCATTAAGGAAATTTATATTGATGATCTGCGCGAAGAATTTGCCCGTGATTTTGTATTCCCCATGTTTCGTGCCAATACCATCTATGAAGGTGAGTACCTGTTAGGCACCTCTATTGCCCGCCCCTTAATTTCCAAACGCCTGATTGAAATTGTTAATGAAACCAGTGCCGATGCGATTTCTCATGGCGCTACTGGCAAGGGTAATGACCAAGTGCGTTTTGAACTGGGTGCCTATGCTCTTAAACCGGATATTAAAGTCATTGCGCCATGGCGTGAATGGGATCTTAATTCCCGTGAAAAATTAATGGCCTATGCCGAAGAACATGGAATTGCCATTGAGAAAAAGCAGGGTAAAAAGTCTCCCTATTCCATGGATGCCAACCTGCTGCATATTTCCTATGAAGGCGGTATTCTGGAAGATCCCTGGGCAGAGCCGGAAGAATCCATGTGGTTATGGACCGTTTCCCCGGAAAAATCTCCGGATGAGCCGACTTACCTGGAATTTGATTATGTCAAAGGTGATATTGTGGCCATTAACGGTGAAAAGATGTCGCCTGCCACTATTATGGAATACCTCAATAAAGTCGGCGGTGAAAACGGTATCGGTAGAACTGATATCGTGGAAAACCGCTATGTGGGCATGAAAGCCCGTGGCTGTTATGAAACACCGGCTGGTACCATTATGCTCAAAGCTCATCGTGCTATTGAATCCATTACCTTGGACAGAGAAGCGGCCCACCTTAAGGATGAGTTAATGCCCAAGTATGCCAGCCTGATATACAATGGTTACTGGTGGTCTCCAGAACGTGAAATGTTGCAGAGCCTGATTGATAATTCTCAGGAAGTGGTTAACGGCCAGGTCAGAGTCAAGCTTTATAAGGGCAATGTCATTGTAGTTGGCCGGGATTCTAAAACTAATAGTCTGTACGATGATAATATCGCCACGTTTGAAGATGATGAAGGTGCTTATAACCAGAAAGATGCCGAAGGCTTTATTAAACTGAATGCCCTGCGTCTGCGTACCGCCGCTCAAAAGCGCATCAAAAATTCATAACAATAAATCCCCTCTCCCTCTGGGAGAGGGTTGGGGTAAGGGTAATTAACCTGAATTCTGGATAAGAACTAAAAAATATTGAACTAAATGCCTGTTTCTCGATCAG
>JANELJ010000119.1 GCA_024511395.1 Gammaproteobacteria bacterium
CTTATCCAGACATAGAAGAATTTTTCTGGTTTCTCGTTTCTGTTGATTTTATATTTTATCGCCTGATATTCCTTGCCTGAAACCTTTACGGTTTCCATGCCCTGCTGCTCTATCTGGTAAAGATGGATGTCATCGGCAATAACAACCGCCGTTTTATCCTGAGTCTGCTGTTCTGGCAGGGTTCTCAGGTGATAAATCAGTGACAGGGGATCAAGAACCCTAGGATAGGTAATTTTATCTCCCAGTTCATCAAAGATAAAATAGCTCAGATTATTTTCCAGTGGCGGGTACTGCTTTAGAAAATCAGGGATATCCTGTTCTCTGTCTGCTTCCTAGGCATAATGGCTATCCATATTCAGAAAGCCGGAACTCAGTTATTCTTTTTTGCGTTTTTTATAGAGCAGTGTGTTCCTGTTCGCCCAGTCCAGAAATAAAAAATCATGAGACTGGCTTTTACCCTTCATCTATTTCTTCAACCTGCAGGGTTTTCTGCAGGTAGTTGTCCAAGGTAGCGGTGTAGGTATAGCGTACCGGTTGAATAATTTCGGCTTTAGTATAATTCTCGGTACTCAGAGACAGAACAAACTGATGCCCCCTGTGATTATCCAGAGTACTCTGATTGGGAACAAACTCCATGCTGGCATCAGCAATATCTGCCCAGATCATTGAGCTCAGGATACCCCGATAGCTCAGTTTATACTGCAGTTTTTCACCTGCCTGAAACGGCAGCGTTTTTTCTGTTTCCGCACAGGCATTGCTGAAGATACATACTGCCAGCCAGAACAATAATGCTTGAAATAGTGTTTTTTCAGCACCTGTTTTCTCTCAACTTTAACCAATTTTTCCCCTTCCCCTGGAGCGCTGTCATGCCTTTATTTTTTCCGGCGGTACGGTCGGCCAGACAGTAATGACTGAATTCACCAGTGTACCCAACGGAATGGCAAAAAACACCCCCCAGAAGCCCCAGAGTCCGCCAAAAAATAAAATAGCCACAATAATGGCTACAGGATGAATATTAACCACCTCAGAAAATAACAGCGGGACAATAACATTACCGTCCAGAGCCTGGATAATACCATAGGCTATCATCAGCCAGGCAAACTCTGAACTCCAGCCCCACTGGAAAAATGCAATTAATGCCACGGGCAGAGTTACAACAGTGGCACCGATATAAGGCACCACAACAGACAAACCCACGAGTAATGAAATCAGCAGTGCGTATTTCAGCCCCAGTAAAGAAAATGTGACAAAACAGATCACTGAAACAATGGTGATTTCCCAGAACTTGCCCCGTACATAATTACCAATCTGCTGATCCATTTCCCGCCAGACCTGGGTGGATAAGCGGGTATCATCAGGTAAAAAACGCCTGAACCAGCCCAAAATTTTTTCTTTATCCTTCAAAAAGAAAAACACCAGTAACGGCGCCAAGATCAGGTAAATCATAATGGTAATACTGCTTTGAATGGAATACAGAGAGAAAGTCAGTACATCTTTTCCCAGTTGAGTGACCTCTGACTGAATCATGGCAATCAGTTCTACCACATATTCTTCGGAAATATAGTTATAATTGGAAGGCAGTTGCAGCAATAACTGCCGACCCTGTTCAATATACTTTGGTGCTTCTTTAATTAAATCGGTGACCTGCTCCCATAACAGGGGAGTAATAATAAACAGGGTGATCAGCAGGGCCGTCAGAAAGCCAATAAAAACCAGCAGTACAGAATAAAAGCGTTTATGGATCCAGCTGTTAAAAAACACCACCAGACCTTCCAGAAGATAGGCAATAACAATGGCTGCAAAGACCGGAGCCAGGGTATCATTAAAGGCAATAACAATAGTAAACGACAGGATCAGGAAGCCTACCAGAAAAATAATCTGGGGATCAGAAAAATTACGCTGAAGCCAGCGCTTAAACAGCTCTACCATACCAATCCAGTCTGACTTTGCTTGCTTTTAAGTTTATTCATTATCCATTGTTTTGTCAGTGCTCTGCTCACAGAATACTTTATAGCGATTCTGAAATAAAATTTCCAGTTCATCAATTACTTCTACAGTGGCCCGGCCCTGGATCAAGTGTTCCGTCATTAAAGCTGCTGTTTCATTAAGCATACTGTCCTTTTTTAACATTGGGAATGTGGCCGAAAGCCGTTTAATGGCTGCCACTACCCGCTCTTCAGACGGCCGAGGAATATCCATCGGCTCAATACTGACTTCAACAAATCGGCCTTCTTTTTTTGCCTTTTCCAGTAAAAACTCCGCATAGGATAATAAACTATTGCAATCATCCTTATCCAGATCATTAAAAATCGTCAGTAGTTTTTTTTCTGCTTTAGTCATGTTTAGTCATTAATGTTAGTGAGTGTCTAACCTGCTTTTAATTTCGCCATTATATCACCTTTTTGCCTGCTGCAAGATCGAGTCCCGATCCAGAGAGTCCAGGATATTTCGTACCGCCTGTTTGGCTCCGCCCTCACCCCAGGATTTACCCTGTTTTAGATACTGCTGTGCGGCTTTGCCGACCACCAGGGTACTGCAATAGGCCACTGCCCCCTGGGCTGATGCGGTTAATACCGTTGACAGCCCGCCGGTGCCCAGTTTAAGGGCAGTGGAAATAAAGTGAATCCCCCAGATGGTCCCCAGGAGCAGCATCATCTGCCCGCCAATGGTTTTAATCAGGGAGCCGGCTTCTGATTTTGTTAAGGGAAGGCCGTATATTCGGGATAAATGCACCACCAAGGTCACATCAATCACCCCGGCTGAAATTAAATCCACCACTGGTACCGGGTTAATGGCCACAGCCACACCTTTAGAGACACAATAGGTTTGAATTAATTTATCCGCAATATCTTTACGGATCAACATAATCCTTTCACTCACCTGATCTGACAGTTGGCCGGCAAACAGGCTGGCATTAATGGCCGACAGGGTTTTGCCCTGCTCATTAACAATAGACCACAAGCGTTCCTTAAGTTCCCCGGTATCCGGCGGAAAAGTTTTACAGGTTTCAGTTTCATTGCCCTGTTCATCCACCAACAGATAGTGTTTTTCTGTCATTCTTGCAGTAGCGGTCACAACATTCTGAGCATCCACCAGACCCGCTACCCGCTGCTGCAGTGCGGTTAACAGGGTTTCTTTTTCTTCCCTAGTATAACGATCCTCTTTATTGAGTACCAGTATGACCGTCCTGGATTCAGACACCATCTGTTTAAGTGCCTGATATTCCGTATCAGTCATATCACCGTCCACCACAAACAGAATAATATCTGAACGGGTAGCCACTTCATGGGCCAGTTTTTCCCGCTCTGCCCCATCGACTTCATTGATACCGGGGGTATCTATAAAATAGATACCCTGAGACTCATATTCTTCACAGCTGGCAAAGGCCGTCTGGCGGGTTTCACCATGCAGGGGACTGATGGAAAACTGCTGCTGACCCATTAAGGAATTTAACAGGGAAGATTTACCGACACTGACCCGGCCCAGTACAGAAATATGGATATGTTCGTGTTCGATTTTTTCCAGCATTTTTTCAACCTGCTGAAAATCTGCCTGCAGGCTTTCCCTGACCTGTTGGGGAACCCTTTTATCATTTAATAAACGGCTGATACTTTCTTTAGCAATGCTCAGATGTTCATCACCTAGCTCATTCATATCAGCATCAGCTTCTTCTGCTCGGACTGGATCGGCATTAACACCATGGTTACCCTGATTTTCAGAAAAGATGCGATGGGTAAAGCGGTTAATCTTTTTTACGGAGTCTGACGGCCAGCCTGATAAGATCTTTTGTACGCGATTCAATATTTTCACTCAGTTGTTCCTTATACACATCACTGATCAATTGAGCAGATAATTCTCCGATGACTTCCAGTGTTCTGGCCACAGATTTCCCAAGGGTATCAAAGATCATACCATAGGCCACCGCATGCATCAGGCCGCCACTAACGGTTCCAACACCGGGAAAAGCCTTGAGCCCGTTACCGGCAATGGCCAGCAGTAACGGCAGTGTCTTATTCATACGCGATTGTATCAGTTCAAGCAGTTTATTGGCATCGATATCCGTAGCTGAAACCCCATAGATTTTACATAAGTCCTTAATCATCTGAATACCGAGATACCCCTGCACCAGAATATCGCTGCCCGGACTGATGGTAGCCAGTGAAGCAACGACCGCTTTTTTAGTATAGCCCGAGACCAGACGGCGGCTTTGAGAATACTTAAAACGGGCATCCATTTCATCCAGCCGTTCATTTAAACGGCTAGCCACTGCCTTTTCTCTTAAACCTTCCAGCTCACTGACCGGATATTGTTTTAATAAAGCAATAATCTGCCCTTTTAAGGCCTGAATGTCTGGCTCAATGGGTCTCTGAACTCGTTCTTCATGACCGTCGGGAGTCTGGCGGATAAATTCACGCACCCCCCCTGCCTGAACAGAGACAACTGCAGGTGGGTTTTTAAAATGGCTAAATCGACTGCGGATATTCTGCAGGATCAGTGCCCGTTCTGATTCTGTGTATTGATCCGACTTATTAACGGTAATAATACAGGGTTTACCCAGTTCCAGCAGTCTTGAAACTTCCTTAAACTGGCTGGCCGTCAGATCCCCATCACATAAGTAAATAACCAGGTGCGCCCGAACGGCTTCTTCAGTGGATAATATATCCAGTTCAGCAAACTGTTCATTCAGCCCCGGCATATCAGTTAAAATACACGACTGTTCTGCAGTATCATTACCGTCAATATTTATCGACCAGTGGTAATGATCAATACTGCGTGTGGTACCGCCCAATACCGAAGTGTCTATCTGTAAAACAGAATTCTTTTTTCCATTCGGCTTTTGATCTGAATCTTCACCCTGTTTCTCTCCCAGCATGGCCCGGATTAAAGAGCTTTTACCGCTGCTGATATCACCAAACAGAGCAATATAAATACGGGCTTCTTCCCTGCGCTGTGAGAATTCAGATAACTCCTTCCTTAATGCAATAAGCTCTGGAGAAGATTCAACATTTTCCTCCCATAACTGACTGTCAGGTTCCAGTACAGGGCCAGAGTCCGGTTCTGATTGAGCCGTTAATTCAGAGGGTTTACTATCCGTTATCCTAGGCTGCTGTTTTTGTAAAGCATCCAGACGTTTGGCCACTTTATCAATGGACTGTTCAGCTGGCTGCTGTTTTGCTGCCCGGGCTCTATTTTTTTTTGCCGGCAGTAATAAGCGCCAAATCAACCGGCCAGCCAACAGGGAAATAAACAGCAGTACAATACCATAAGCCCATTGCACCCAAAGGGGTTTAGCCAGTAACTGTTCCCAGACTGAGAAGGATAAATTAGTAATAAACAGCAGGGCAATCAAAAAAATAAGAAAGACAAGAATAACTGCTATTGAAAGGAGAGTTCGGCTGGAGGGCAGTTTATTCATAGAAATAAAATTGTTCGACCTTTATAGGTTATTAGGTGCTTTCCCGATTTTCTTTTCTTAATACTTATTTAAAATAAAACAGGCTCCTGGCAAAATGCGAGGAGCCTGAAAGTTTATATGCATAAAATGACTCAATCAAGAGCCACAATAATAAACTTACTACTTAAAAATCAAAAGCACCACCGCCAGATTTTTCCTTACTGGCACCGGCTGCCTGAGCCAGAGCTTCTTTAATGGCATCGGGAGAGGCCATAATGCCCATAAAGCTGTGGTCACCGGCCATAGACAGGTCAGGGAAATTCATGGCAATACGGAACTTAGCACTTAAAGCATACACTTTACCGTCTTTGTCCACCAGCATTTCATAAGGCAGATGCGCAGTAGAGCGAATATCCATAAAATCCACTTCTTTCATTATGGTAGCATCACTGCTCATACCTTCAGTCATGGCTACACCAAAAACACTTTGCTGTTTGCCGGGAATATCAACACGATAGACTTTAGATACACCGCCTTTACCAGCCGCCAGTCCTGCTTCAACAGCTTTAATCGCCGCATCATAACTGCCGTGATCCGCCACTACATCAGGTTCATCAAAATAAGGCATACCAAACATATAGTGGTAACCTTTCAGATCATCAGCATCCAGTCCTTTTTTGGAACCATAGGCTTCCTGCTTGCCCAAGGCTTTTTCCAGAGCCGCTGCTACATCGCTTAAGTCTCCTTTCATCTGATAGGCATAAGCCATATAGACTGGATTAGTATAGGCTACCTGAATGGCTCCATCTTTATCGGTGACAGAAATACGCTGTACTGCACCATAACCGCCGGTATCCGTTGCTTCAGCATTTTTCTTTAATGCATCATTAGTAACAATAATAATATTGGCACCAGTATAAGGGGAATATTCACCAACCACTTCAAAACCGGCATTGGTGAGTTTACTTTTAGTATCTGCTACCACAGCCGCAAGATCACCCGGTGCATTGGAAGCCAGGATAAAGGGCTTAAGTTTTTCACCTGCATAGGCAGAAACACTAAGCAATAAAGCAAATAGTGTAAAAATGATTTGAGTGGGTGTAAAATTTCTATTTTTTTTATACATCGTTTTTAATTTCTTTGGATTGATTCCATTCCTGTTCTTTTTATATTAAATTTTATAAGTAACTATAAAGAAAAGTTATTTTAACAGACTAAGCCGTAAATTTCCAGATATTAAACAAAAAAGGGAGCGAATGCTCCCTTTTTTGTGACCTGTAATTAGTCATATTTCAAGAATTTTTAGAAATTCCAGCCGTATGCAATACCCCAGGAATCATCACGATCTTTATTTGTCACTCTGTCTGGATTTGATGAGAAAAATGGGTTATCGAAACTACCTAATCCCCATGCTTTGAATTGCTGATAAGCAACCTGTAGAGAAACACCTACTGTATGCTGGTCATTTATTTTATATGACTAAAGTTTAGAGCGACAGCTCACCCTTGAGAGTCCTGTTTCGCTCATACGTTCTTTAACAATTTGTTTATAACCAGCTGTTTTGAAATTGTTTTTATAACAAA
>JANELJ010000358.1 GCA_024511395.1 Gammaproteobacteria bacterium
CACAAATGGCTTCAGCATCCAGACTGTCATTCTTATTGGATTTGACAAAAGGTTTAACAAACTGAGGCGCTATAAGTTTGACTTCATGACCATACTCTTGAAACTTGTGAGCCCAATAATGGGCACTGCCACAGGCCTCCATGGCTATTAAACAGGCCGGTAATTTAGACACAAAGTTTGATAATTGGCTTCTGGTCATTTTTTTTGTTAAAACCTTCTGGCCCCTGTCATCGGCAGCATAAATATAAAAACTGCTCTTTGCCAGAACAATTGCCAGTATTTTTATTGCACGTTTTACTTTAAAATTACTCATAAGGTTCGCCTCTCTACTCTGTTGTTATGTGTAAAAACACAATTTTGGCACATTTTTATGATGTCGTTAGAGAGTGGGGCGAACCATTCCATTTATTCTTGATGCTACAACTAAAAATTCATTAAATTTATATCTTTATACGTCAACTTAGACTCGTAGTATTCTCAGGCTGTAAGGTTTTACTGAAGTTTCGGCAGCAGGGAAGCTGCCGAAAAGCTCCCATGGAAGGGTTTACGGTGTCTTTAGTAAAACCTTACAGCCTGAGAATACGGCCCTATTTATAGCCCTAGGTTACAAACCCGCCGAATCTCTTAATGCCGCCGCCTTATCCGTCAGCTCCCATCTAAACTGAGGCTCTTCACGGCCAAAATGCCCATAGGCTGCAGTGGCACGATAAATGGGACGCAATAAGTTCAGCATTTTAATCAGACCCCCGGCCCGTAAATCAAAATGCTCATTAATTAATTCCACCAGACGGCTATCATCCACTTTACCGGTACCAAAAGTTTCTACTGAAATAGAGGTAGGCTGAGAAACCCCAATAGCATAGGATACATGAATTTCACAGCGATCCGCCAGACCGGCGGCAACAATGTTTTTGGCTACATAGCGTCCAGCATAAGCCGCACTACGGTCAACCTTGGAAGGATCCTTGCCGGAGAAGGCGCCGCCGCCATGACGAGCCATACCGCCGTAGGTATCCACAATAATTTTACGGCCGGTCAGACCGCAGTCGCCCACAGGACCGCCGATAACAAAACGACCGGTTGGGTTTATATGATATTTGGTGTCTTTATCCAGCCATTTTTCCGGTAGTACAGGTTTAATAATTTCATCCATAACCGCTTCGCGCAGAGTATTAGTACTGATATCATCAGAATGCTGGGTGGACAGCACCACAGCATCAATCCCTACCGGCTGGCCATTTTCATAACGGAAAGTAACCTGGCTCTTGGCATCGGGTCGCAGCCAGTCCAGCAGGCTGCTTTTTCTGACATGGGCCTGACGTTTAACTAGCTGATGTGCATAAGTAATCGGTGCCGGCATTAAAACCTCAGTTTCATTACTGGCATAGCCGAACATAAGCCCTTGGTCACCGGCACCCTGCTCGTGATCGTCTGATTCATCCAAACCCATGGCAATATCAGCAGACTGCTTGTCAATAGAAGTCAGTACAGCGCAGGATTTATAGTCAAAACCCATATCGGAATGGTTATAACCGATTTCCTTAATGGTCTCACGAACAATGGACTGCATGTCCACATAGGAAGAGGTGGTAATCTCACCGGAAAGGATCACCATACCGGTATTAATCATGGTTTCACAGGCAACACGGGCCTTAGCATCTTTGCTTAAGATGGCATCCAGTACGGCATCTGAAATTTGATCGGCGACTTTATCGGGATGGCCTTCAGAAACAGACTCAGAGGTAAACAGGTGGCTATTGGCCATAATTGGGATTTCCTTTAACAAA
The DNA here is from genome assembly GCA_024511395.1 of Gammaproteobacteria bacterium. Classification (GTDB taxonomy): domain Bacteria; phylum Pseudomonadota; class Gammaproteobacteria; order GRL18; family GRL18; genus JANELJ01. The sequence goes on from JANELJ010000358.1 coordinate 1,788, forward strand.
TAACCTTAGTTTTGGCATCTTTACCTGGTACTTTTTCTGTACTTTCTCAGTGCTGTGTAAAGATAGAATAAGGCATTCTATAATAAATGATTTCCTAACTAAAGTTTAGAGCGACAGCTCACCCTTGAGAGTCCTGTTTCGCTCATACGTTCTTTAACAATTTGTTTGTAACCAGCTGTTTTGAAATTGTTTTTATAACAAATCTTCAAATCGCCT
>JANELJ010000120.1 GCA_024511395.1 Gammaproteobacteria bacterium
GATTTAAGGAAGCCAGTATGAAACAGGTTTATCTATTTATGAGTACCATCGGTATTGCTTTTACCGGGCTCATGCTTTCGCTTTATCTGGTGTTAAGTCTTTTCTTTGTCTGATTTTCTTGTAACTACTCAGCGTATTCATCTTTTGCACCACTCTTGTAGGTAAGAGATGCGTTATTTTCGTACTCAAATGGTCACGTATTGCTATACGCTTACATTTTCCGTGCGCCTCTTGAGGTAGCGAAGCTATTGTGCCTTGAACTGGCACAAAATCTAAACACGCTGAGCAGTTACATTTTTATCTGTTCTTTTAACTAATCCCGTCGGCCACGAGCACTTTGAAACGATGAAGTGCGCTCTGAATTCGGATTAAACCATTTCAATTTATCATGTAAGGTCACTACATCACCGACAATGATCAGTGTAGGTGCTTTTACTTTTTCCCGTTCCACTATATCCGCCAGAGTGGCCAGTGTACCGACATGGACACGCTGATTTTCAGTAGTCCCCTGTTCAACCAGGACCGCAGGTGTTTCATCTTTTAAGCCATGCGCCACCAGTTCCTTATGGATCACATTAACCGCCTGTAAGCCCATATAGAAAACTATGGTCTGATTAGGATGCGCCAAGGCTGTCCAGTTCAGGTTAACGGTGCCGTCTTTTAAATGCCCGGTTACAAACACACAGGACTGAGCATAATCTCGATGCGTCAGCGGAATACCAGCATAGCTGGCACAGCCGGCCGCTGCGGTAATACCGGGAACCACCTGAAAAATGACATTGTTTTCTTTCAGTGTTTCAATTTCTTCCCCGCCGCGTCCGAAGATAAAGGGATCGCCGCCCTTAAGACGCAGTACCCGCTTACCTTCTTTAGCATAACGCACCAAGCATTCATTAATGCCCTCCTGCAGTACCGCATGGTTATTTCTTTCCTTGCCGACATAGACCAGCTCAGCATCACGGCGCACCAGATCCAGGATCCCTTGGGATACCAGACGGTCATAAACTACAACATCAGCTCTCTGCATCAGGCGCAAAGCTCTAAACGTCAGCAAATCGGGATCACCAGGACCAGCCCCCACCAGATAAACTTCTCCGCTTTCTTCAGAAAAATCTTCATCAATGGCTTTTTGCAGGGCATAGCGGGCTGCATGTTCATTGCCCTGAAATAACAGTTCAGGAATACGCCCTTCCAGGACATTTTCCCAGAAATAGCGGCGCTGTTCGCTATTGGGAAATTTTTCAATAACCTTACTGCGAAAGCCGTCAACCAGTTGTGCCAGTTTACCGTAAGCCGCAGGAATATAGCTTTCCAGGCGGGTACGCAGTAAGCGGGCCAGTACTGGTGAACTGCCGCCGGTGGAAATGGCAATCTGAATAGACGAACGATCCACAATAGACGGCATAATAAAACTGCATAAATGCGGCTGATCCACCACATTGACCGGCATGGAACGCGCTTTGGCCAGTTCAGAGACCTTTTCATTCACACTCTGATTATTAGTGGCGGCAATAACCAGTACACTGTCACATAGGCTGCTGTCACAAATATCTTTTTCATCAAAGGCGCGGGCATAATGTTTTATCTGCCCGGTTTTAGCCATTTCGCTGACCTCACGGCACAATTCAGGCGCCACCACCTGTACCTGTGCGCCAGACTTAAGCAATAAAGCAATTTTTCTGGCCGCGACCTTGCCACCGCCAATAACCAAACATTGACGATTTCTAATGTTCATGAAAATGGGGAAAAAATCCACTTATTTTCTACCTCTGCTTGCTCTGAATTCAGGGCGATAAAATAAGAATATTAACTTTTAATAATACCATATTCGGTTATTATTTAATATTTTTACAAAATATTACTGCAATAGTTAATACTCATATTATTTAACTGCTTAATATTCTCAGGTTCATCTGAATGGGGTCAAAAACCGGTTTCAGTTTTTTACGCATTAATGAACCCACAGCGGTACTTTTGGCAATAGTAGGTGCCAGTACGGTCTGGGTGGTTCTGCCTAAAAAGACAATGGCCTGGAGATGGTCGGCAAAATCCGGAATCGCCTCCCATACGGCTTTTAATTCATCACTGCAGCAGATACCATTACTTTCATTGATAATATTGTCTGCCAGCTCCACTATTTTGTTAATATCGGTCTGGATCTCACCGTTTAAATCCAGCCCTTGTTCATGGTGCTGCTGAATCTGGACGGCTTCCGGCTGCTTAATAAACAGATAACGCCGGATAGCCTCAATTAAAGCGCCAACTACATCATAGTTAGGCGGACGCTTAAACGAGGCATCGGCGGTTTTTAAAAAGGTCTGTCCCTGTGAACTGAACAGCTTACATAACACCTCGGCATAGGGATTTGCCACTTTAAGCTGCTCAGATAATGCCTGCTTAACTTCTTCATAACGAGGATGTTCAGCAACGGGTTCCGGCAGATTGTCAGGGCGGACATCCAGAAAGCCTACATACAGGGTATTTTTACTTTTGGCCTTGCGCCACAAGCTCAGGACTTCGTCTTCTGAAATCAGCCCTTCCTGCAGCACCAGACGTGCGGAAGTCATCATATCCAGCGGATCTTCCTCAAACGGCAGAAATTCAATCAGAAACTTTGCCAGTTCCTTGCCAATCTCACCTTCTGCCACCGCTTTATTAGCTAGCATACTACGGGCATTTTCTGAAGACTGTACAGCCCACCAGGCACTTTTTGCCAGATCGGCGGTTAAATCCCGGTTATTAACAACGGCGGTCACCGCTTCTTCTTCACCCAGCAATAAAAGTTTATCCAGACGATTACTCTGTACATCGCCCATCCGGTTCCAGCGGGACAGGAACATAGGAAAACCGCCCGATACACCCAGCGCTTTGGTAGATAGAAAGTCTTTAACTTCCTTAATGTATTTATGGTTGCGGGTATTTGGATTAAGCTGAATTTTAGCTTCACCCTTTTGAGTCAGGGCATAAAGCACCAGCTTGCCTTCATCAATGCGAATTGCACGAACATCCTGGGCCAGTAATACATTTAATCTTAAACTGTCTTCGTTGGATAATGCCATAGTGTTCTTTATATTAATTTAACTGGATCCGTTGTCCCCAGGGTACGGGGGCTTTGCCTTTTACCAGCCAGAGTACCGGGTACTGCGGCTCCTGTTCCGGAAACTCACCTTCTGCATCGGTAAAGTACACTAACAAATCGGGGCATTTCTCCTGATTTTCAACCCAGTCAAACACCGGCGTAAAACGGGTACCGCCGCCGCCCTGAAACTGTATGGTCAGTTTTAGCTCATCCCAGGGTTCATATTCCCAGGGTCCCTCAGCACTGACTTCGGTATCACAGGCATGCAGGGAAATACGGGCCCGCACCTGGGCTTTAATCTGATCCACTTCCGCCAGAAACTCCTTAATTTCTTTGGTGGCAATAGAGCCACTGATATCCAGCGCCACCACAATATCCACCATATGACTGCGCAGACGCGGATAAATAGCCGGTTCACCCCGACGGTTGGAAGGCCGGGTATAGCTGTAATCTTCTCTGGCAGTAGCACTCATATAACGTGCCAGCAGCATACGCCAGGGCAGTTGCGGCTGTAACAGGTGATCCACTAGACGAGCCATGGACTGTCTCAGCTTGCCGGCCTGCAACGCCTGCTGAGCGGCACCGGCCAGACGCTGTTGCCATTGGGCCGTCAGACTCTGTATTTCATCATTATTGGGTGTCGGCGGCGGTTCTTTCTGAATATCATCACCACTGCCCTGCTCAGATTGTTTACCTTCTTCCGAAGTTTGTCCCTTACCCTCTCTGCCATCATCCTGCTGCTGGCTGTTCAGCTTCTGGGTTTCCGTGTCTTTGGCATCACCGTGATCAGACTGCTCTCCGCTTTCCTTGTCACCGTCTTCATTATTCTGACCCAGCTCACTGTCGGCATCATTTTCATTATCCATTAACAACGGATAAATCTCTTCTGCCGTCATACCAGCAAACTCACGCAGGTAATGAATATGCGGAGGCGGCTTGAGGCCGTCTTCAATCAGGATAGGATTAATGGCATAATCACAGGCCATATCCCAGCGCATTTTAACTCTGTGCTGACGACGGGAAAAATGCGACAGGGCGCAGTGCAGAGCTTCATGAGCCAGGGTAAACTGTGCTTCTTCGGTGGTTAACTGATCAATGTACTCAGGATTGACATAAAGCTTTTTCATATCCGTATCAGTAGTTTTGCACCAAGACGGATCGGCTTCAACAATCGGCAAACGCAACACCAGAGTACCCAGGAACGGTTTATCCAGGATCAGTTTAGTGCGTGCAGCACTGAGTTTATTGCTTATTGCTTTATCCATACAACATAATATCGGCTATGGCATCCGCCCAGTTAGCAAATTCTTCGACACTGAAAAGTTCATCACCAATGGCCCGGTGCATATCAGAAACCAACATGACACCCATTTCTTTCTGACGGAAACTGGAAGCGTATTTCAGGATATTGGTATAGGTTTTATTCGCTTCTTCTGTACCTTTAGCCCGAATGGCACGTCCTACCAGGGCGGAGGCCACGGCATACTTCAGATCGATTTCTGAAGGGGTGGGTACATCCTCGCCATTAATGATGGCATCCAGATCCGGCATTTCATCCAGATTGGCAATAAAGGCATTAAGCTCAATACCGGCCGCCGGACCGACACAGGACTGCAGAGCCCCCAGGAACAGTTCCGGGTGATCCATAAACTTGTTCAGCGCCTTATGCACAAACTCCCAGGTACGGGGGGAGGGGAAAGCCACTGGTTTATGGGCCGGATCAAAATCAAATAACAGATCCGGACGAAAACGCAGAAAGGCAATAACCCGCTCATCAATACCGGTCTGGTAAGCCCAGTGTACCCAGTCATCCAGATTAATATCAAAGTCATAGTGGGAAAAACGGTTAGCCAGCGGCGCCGGCATACTATAGGTGACCCCGCGATCCCCCTGGCGGTTACCGGCTGCAAAAATTGCCCAGCCATCAGGGATCTGATAATCCCCCAGACGGCGATCCAGAATAAGCTGATAAGCTGCAGCAGATACACTGGGCGGAGCAGAGGTGATTTCATCCAGAAACAGAATACCTTCTGCACCGTGTTTTTGAGCATCCGGCAGCATAGAAGGTACCGCCCACTCCACTTTATCGCCATCCTTAAACGGAATACCCCGTAAATCACTGGGTTCCATCTGGGACAGACGAATGTCAATTAGGGTACGATCATGCTTTTTGGCAACCTGGCTGACAAGCTGAGATTTACCCACGCCCGGCGGCCCCCAGATCATGACCGGGGTATGGTGGCCGGTTTTGGTACCTTCAAATTCCTGATCCAGGACGGTAAATAGTTGTGACGCTCTCATTTAATTCTCACTATCATATTCTTTTATTTAAAAACCGGCCTGTTTCATCAGCCACTCGGCTTCTTCCAGATCCTGCTCTACACCATTACCTTCCTTATACATCATAGCCAGGGTAGTCATGGAGCCAATCAGTCCGGCTTCAATACCTTTTTTAAACCATTTAACAGCTTCTTCAGCATTTTTATCAACGCCTTCGCCTTCCATATACATAAAACCCATACCATGCCAGGCCAGTTCATAACCACCATCTGCTGCCATTTTCATCCACAGGGCTGCAGCCGTTTCATTACGATGGACACCCAGCCCATTCTGGTACATGACAGCCATACGGTGCTGGGCTTCAGGAACCCCTTTTTCCGCCAGAGGGGATAATAATTGTACGGCACGGGTAAAGTGCTTGTCTTCAAGGGCTTTAAGGCCGCTGTCCAGATCCATCATATCTTCTTCAGTTAAGTTCATTGTTTATCTCTACTTATTGCTCGCTTTTTAATATCTTTTTTCAGTTACAACATAAAAAATGATATTGGACATAAGAATGCTATTGTTCCATTCTCGAATAGGAATATTCTACCACAATATCCAAGTAAATTACTTGGTTAATTATAAAATAATAGCCTTTTTTTATAATATTCACAAAATTTTTTTCAATCCTATCCTATAGAGATATACCGTTGAGGCTGTGCAATAAGTATACTCACATGCAGTCAGATTCTAAGCAGAATCTGAGCTCTATCTGTGCTATAAATAAACTTCAGGTTTGGCCTGTGGCCAGGTAGTCACAAACAATAGCAAATGCTATTAGAAATTTTCAGGGTATTACTGGAAATTTATATAAAGATCATTTAATATAAGCAAATTTTTATTTTGTCACAGTCCGCTTATATGCTCATACGATTTTAACTGACTAGAAACGTAAAGGAAAAACCTATGAACCAAGAATATCATGATTTTACTGTAAAAATGGAATCTGAAGGTGTAAACCCAGAGTATATCCAGGGTTGGCAAGGTGGTTATGTATGTAACCCAGAACGTGAAGAACAACGTGTTACCGAAGCCTATAGTGCTGGCTATGAAGACGGCCTAGAAAAGAATATGGAAGGCTACGCTGACTGGAAATAATATTTCCTTATAAATAAGTTTTATACCTACATGTATAAAACTTATTTATAGCACAAAAAAACCGGTTCTTACTGGCCGGTTTTTTTATGTATTATTTATACGTAACTATCTAGTTCAACCTGAATAATACCGTTTTAAGCCTGACATCAAGCTAGGTTTAAAGCAGCTGATTGCCCCGGTTTGATAAAAGACCCCATCAAACCGGAAATAATTTTGAACCACAAAAGCCGGAGCTTATTGAGGATCTTTCTTAAGTTATGTCCAGCGGCTACCATAACCACATTAATGGCATCACCGACTGCACCTTTGAGGTAGCAGCGATCTAAACGGGATTTCAGT
>JANELJ010000359.1 GCA_024511395.1 Gammaproteobacteria bacterium
CCTCAATAAGCTCCGGCTTTTGTGGCTCAAAATTATTTCCGGTTTGATGGGATATTTTATCAAACCAGAACAATCAGCCGCTTTAAACCTGGCTTGATGTCAGGCTTAAAGCGGTATTATTCAGGTTGAACTATGTACAGTAGGGAAAACAACAGGGGCTTTTTAATCAGCGGTTTAATATGCCTGGCAGGTATGATTTTTTCCGGTTCTGTATTGGCAGAACAATTGGCAGAAAAAGCGGTTCCATCTGAAACACAACGCAGCATCACCCTGCAACTGCCCCCGAAAAATCTGGCCAGGTGGTATAAACCAGAAAATAAACGCCAGGTGTGGTTACACACCATGTTTCGGCTGCGCCGGGAAATACTGGCCATGCAGGATTATGCAGCAAAAGGGCAGCAGGAAAACTTAAAAAAATGGTCGGATAAATTCATCAAGGATTATCTGTCCATTGCCCAGATGATGCCACAATGGGAAAAATATCTATTCAAAGACAAGCTGGAAATGCTGCAAATAGCCGTAAAAAGCCAGCAAAATAAGCAAATTTCGCTTATTTTAAAGAAGCTGGGTAAAAGCTGTATGCATTGTCATGATGACTATCAGACGATAACCACTTTGTTGTACCGCAGTGCAGATTTTAGTCAGCAGAAAGTGATCAACCGTCAGACTCAGGAAGCAGTGGATTATGATGATGTAATGGAGCATCTGTCCAATGCGGTTAACCGGGTTAATATCGCAATAAAGGATGATTGTTTTGATACGGCACTGGAAAATATTAAACCGGTAAAAGAGCAGTTAGCTGCTTTGTCCGGCAGCTGCAGTAACTGTCATAAAAAAGACAATATACCTGTACAGAGAATAATAGGTGCAGCCGATAAATTATTACCTGAACTGGAACAACAGTTAAAAGCAGGGGATAAAAGCCAGTCCGGCAGGAAACTGGGGGAGTTTGCAGTAAAAGTCTGTGCCCGTTGCCATGCTATCCATCGTTTAAGCTCTGATTTAAAATCCATTCTGGAATAAAGCCCTAAGGGCGTTTAATATCGTGTTTTTTATAATCTAAACACCAAATGTAAGTATTCAGGTAAATATTTTGAGTAAACCTAATATAGAAATACCCATAAACCATGAGCCATCAAAAGAAACCCTGGTTTATACCATTAACAACAAGCTGTATATTAACCTGACAGATCGCTGTACCCTAGCCTGTGAGTTCTGCCCTAAAATTCAGGGCAGTATGGATGTGCATGAATACAATTTATTATTGTCCACCCGTCATCCGGTGGATGAATACAAGGCGGCTATTGGAGATGCTTCTCAGTATGATGAAATTGTATTTTGTGGTTTTGGTGAACCCACCTTACGCCTAAAAGCATTGCTGGAGATAGCCTGCTACTGTAAACAGGCCGGCGTTCCGGTTCGGGTTAATACTGATGGTCTGGGTAACCTGGCCAATAAACACAATATTCTTCCGGAGCTGGCCAAATGTGTGGATGCTCTGTCTGTGTCAATGAATGCTCAGAATGAAGAAGTCTATGATCGTCATTGCGTACCGGCCTTAAAAGGTTCCTATGACAGCATGCTGGAGTTTTTACGTCTGGCACCGGACTATATTCCCAATACCACGGCTACCACAATTGATGGCCTGGAAGGTGTGGATATTAAAGCCTGTGAGGCTAAGGCAAAAGAACTGGGGGTTAAATTCAGGCGCAGGGTTCTGGATGTTGTTGGTTAATTGATGAAGGTGCGTAACATAAACTTGGGAGCTGTTACTCATTTTCATGCCGGGTGCTTACCTGAAGGGTATTATTTTCATCATATTGAACTAAAAAAGTAATAGGGCGACAGCAGACCAGGCAATCTTCAATATATTCCTGACCATTATAAGTGCAGTCAATTAATACACTGATAAGTTCGCCACAGTAGGGGGTAATCCCCCCGAAAAATAATTCTTTTCATAAGTAGTTCAACCTGAATAATACCGTTTTAAGCCTGAC
>JANELJ010000121.1 GCA_024511395.1 Gammaproteobacteria bacterium
CTGAACGCTGAACGCTGAACGCTGAACGCTGAACGCTGAACGCTGAACGCTGAACGCTGAACGCTGAACGCTGAACGCTGAACGCTGAACGCTGAACGCTGAACGCTGAACGCTGAACGCTCAAACCAACCTCTCTATCATCCCCACCGCCTGATGTAAATAAGAACTACCAAACAAATTAGCATGGTTTAAAATATGATAAAGGTTATAAAGTGTTTTACGTTGACTGTATCCTGCATCCAGTGGCCAGCTGGCATTATAGGCATCATAAAAATCCCGCCCGAAGCCGCCAAATAATTCTGTCATGGCTATATCGGCTTCCCGGTCGCCATAATAAATGGCCGGGTCAAAAATAACCGGCTGGCCGTCCTGAGTATAGGCATAATTGCCTGACCATAAATCACCATGTAATAAAGAGGGGACAGGCTTATGGTTTGCCAGAAGCTTATCCAGATTATTGAGTAGCTTTTCGTCCAGAGGTTTGAGATGGTTTTTATACCCCTTCTCATAGAGCATTTTAAACTGGGGTATCATACGTTCTTCACGCCAGAAGTTCAGCCAGTTGGTATGTTGGATATTGCTTTGTGGGGTACTGCCGATAATATTGTCCTGATACCAGCCGAACTGTTTGGCTGTAATGCGGTGCATCTGTGCCAGAGCCTGTCCCATAAGACGGCCATCCCTTCTGGATGTCATGGGGATATATTCCAGCACCAGATAACTTTGAGAGCCTGTAGTGCCATAGCAGATAGGTTTTGGGATCTGCATAATACTGGCATCTGCTGCTATGACCTGTAATAATTCGTTCAGGCTGTCATATTCCACCTGAAACATAAATTCCAGACTGGCAGAATTTAATTTAACAAAAAATTCCAGGCCATCTGTACTAATAGCCTTATAAGCGGAATTGATGCTGCCGCCGCCAATACTGCTGTGTTGTTGGATCTGAAAGTCTTTGCCAAGACTTTCGCTAATCTGTGTGCTGATGGATTGCCAGTGAGTCATAATTGTAATTTTGATTTATAAATAGCAGAGATTGAATGCCAGAAAAGAAACCCGTTATTGTTCAGGTCGCTGTGCCGACACCTTTGCGCCGAAAATTTGATTATCTGTTATCTGATTCCATAAATCCAGACTTCATACTGCCCGGTCAAAGAGTACTAATCCCCTTTGGACGGACTAAAAAAATTGCCATTGTACTGGGCTTGTCTGATCATTCTGATATTGATCCCAAAAAACTCAGACCTATTGAAAAAATTCTGGATGATCAGCCCATTTTACCGGCTGATATTATGCGTTTACTGGACTGGGTTGCTTCCTATTATCACCATCCTATTGGTGGGGTATTCCAGACGGCATTGCCGGTGCATTACCGAAAAAAAGCAGAGGCGCTGGAGGCAGTACAGTGCTTGTACCGGTTGACTGAAACAGGCAGACAGGCTGACTGGGCCAGTTTAAAGCGGGCAGTACGTCAGCGCAGTATTCTGGAGTGCTTAAAAACATCGGAGCAGGGGCTTAGTCGGGAACAATTAGCCCGGGAACTGGAAGGACAATGGCAGTCTGCCCTGAAAACACTCATTAACAAACAATGGGTGGAAGAATATTTTAAAAAATCTGATACCGGGTTATCTTCTGCGGTTAAAAATACCGGGCTGACTGAAATTAATCGAGTTCTAGGCCTGTCACTTAATATGGAACAACAGCAGGCGGTAGAGTTTTTAAATGCTCATAGTGAGTCTTACCAGGCCACCTTGCTGGACGGTATTACCGGCAGCGGAAAAACCGAAGTCTATCTGGCTTTTATTGCCCGGCAACTGGAACGGAGTCGGCAGATTCTGGTGCTGGTGCCGGAAATTGGTCTGACACCGCAGTTAATATATCGTTTTGAACAGCGCTTTCATGTCACGATTGCCACCCTGCATTCCGGGCTTAATAATACTGAACGTATGAAAATCTGGCAGCAGGCCGGTAATGGCAAAATTCGTATTTTAATAGGTACCCGCTCTGCCGTATTTACCCCCATGCCTGAACTGGGCGCCATTATTATTGATGAAGAACATGATATGTCCTTTAAACAGCAGGACGGCATTCGCTATTCAGCAAAGGACGTGGCTCTGATGCGTGCCAGTCAGGCAGATATTCCTGTTATTCTGGGTTCAGCCACGCCTTCCATGGAATCTCTTTATTTATGCCGGCAGAAGAAAATGGCACAGCTTAAATTGCGCCAGAGAGCAGGTGGGGCCCGTTCGCCCGAGGTGCACTTAATTGATGTGTGGGGGCAGACTTTACAGCATGGCTTAAGCCGGACTCTAATAGAGCTGATGCAGCAGCATCTGGAAAAAAATAATCAGGTCCTATTGTTTCAGAACCGCAGAGGCTATGCCCCGGTGCTATTGTGTAATAAATGCGGCTGGATCAGTCACTGCCACCGCTGTGATGCCCGGCTGACCTATCACTACCAGCGTAATATGTTACGCTGCCACCACTGCCAGAGTGAGCAGTCACTACCACTGCAATGTCCGCAATGCGGTAATAGTGAATTATCCTGTCTGGGTGTAGGTACCGAACGGGTAGAAAAAACCGTCAGAACATTGTTCCCGGATATTGAGGTGGTGCGCATTGACCGGGATACCACATCGAGAAAAAATGCCCTGCAGGATTTACTAGAATTGGTAAAAGATGGGCAGAAACAGATCCTTATCGGCACCCAGATGCTGGCCAAGGGACATCACTTTCCTAATGTTACCCTGGTGGCTATTCTGGATATTGATCAGGGACTTTACTCCGTAGATTTCCGTGCCCCGGAACGGCTGGCACAGCTGATTGTGCAGGTTTCTGGTCGTGCTGGGCGGGCGGAAAAAAAAGGCCAGGTGGTTCTGCAGACCTCTCATCCGGAAGATGAAATGCTTAATGTCCTGTTACAGTCCGGTTATTCCGGCTTTGCCCAAAAGGTTTTGCAGGAACGTAAAGAATTACAGATGCCTCCTTATGCTTGGCAGGCATTAATACGGGCTGAATCTAATCGTCCGGAACACTATCAAAGTTTTCTGGAATACTGTCTGCATAATATGAGCGCCATTCAGCAGTCTTCTGCACAATTAAATAATATCCAGTTTCTGGGCCCTGTGCCTGCACCCATGGAAAAACGGGCAGGAAAGTTCAGGGGACAGTTGTTAATTCAGAGTAACGAACGAAAGGCTCTGCATATTATCTTAAATGAGTTAATTTATGGTGTAGAGCAGAACAAAGCCGCCCAGAGAGTACGCTGGTCGATTGATATTGATCCCCAGGATCTGTATTAGCAGAGTTTGAAGTAATTTTTGTTCTTTTAAGCTTTAAAGGTTAAAATAGCGGGTTTTCAATATCGAAAAACAGGATCCTAGCCTTGAAAGATAAACTGCAGACACTGCTTAGCGATGCTATTCAGGTTTTAATAGACAATGGTTCTCTAAGTGTTGAAATACCGGTTATAAAAATTGATCGAACCCGTGATAAAAACCATGGTGATTTTGCAGCCAATGTCGCCATGATGCTGGCCAAACCGGCTCGCAAAAATCCCAGTGAAATAGCCCAGCTTATTGTGGATGCTCTGCTGGAAAATGATTTTGTGGAAAAAGTCGATATTGCCGGCCCCGGTTTTATCAACTTTTTTGTCAGCAGTGATTCACGTTTAAGTGTGGTCAACCAGGTGCTGGAGCAGGGCGATCAATTCGGCTGTTCGGATAAGGGGGCTGGGCAGACAGTACAGGTTGAGTTTGTATCCGCTAATCCCACCGGGCCGCTACATGTGGGACACGGTCGTGGTGCAGCTTATGGCGCGACTCTGGCCAATCTGCTGGAGGCTATTGGGTATAAGGTGCATCGGGAATACTATGTCAATGATGCCGGCCGGCAGATGGATATTCTGGCCACTTCAGTCTGGCTGCGTTATCTGGAGCAGTATCAGATTGCTATTGTCTTTCCCGCTAATGGCTATAAAGGTGATTATATCCGAGATGTTGTGGCTGAACTGATCCGTGAACATGGTGATACCTACCTGGTGGATGCCGATGCGGTGATGTCTGATCTGCCGGCGGATGAGCCTCAGGGCGGTGATAAGGAAGCACATATTGATGCCCTGATCCAGAAAGCTAAAATACTCCTGGGAGATAACCGCTACCGTTTTGTTTTTGAACTGGCGCTGAATTCTATACTGGATGATATTCGTGAAGACCTGCAGGGTTTTGGTGTGCATTATGATGAGTGGTATTCAGAGCGTTCCCTTATGGACAAGGGGCTGGTGAACAAGGGTATTGAACGCCTGCGTGAAAATAATCGAGTCTATGAAAAAGGCGGTGCCCTATGGTTCCGCTCTACGGATTTTGGGGATGATAAGGATCGGGTAGTACAGCGGGATAATGGTCAGATCACTTATTTTGCATCGGATATTGCCTATCATATGGATAAGTTTGACCGGGGCTATGCTCAGGTTATTGATGTCTGGGGTGCCGATCATCACGGCTATGTACCTAGGGTAAAAGCGGCTCTGCAGGCTCTGGGCTATGATCCGGAAGCACTGGATGTGCTGCTAGTGCAGTTTGCTAATTTATACCGGGGCGGAGAAAAAGTGCAGATGTCCACCCGTAGCGGTTCTTTTGTGACTCTGCGGGAACTGCGTGAGGAAGTGGGCAGTGATGCTGCACGTTTCTTTTATGTTATGCGCAAGTGTGAACAGCACCTGGACTTTGATCTGGAACTGGCTAAGTCCAAAAGTTCGGAAAATCCGGTTTATTATATCCAGTATGCCCATGCCCGTATCTGCAGTGTGTTCCGGCAGATGAAGGATAAACAACTGAATTTTGATCAGGCGCTTGGGCTGGCTAATCTGGCATTGCTGACGGAATCCCATGAGGATGATATTCTGCAACAGCTGGCTAGGTATCCGGAAGTAGTACTGGTTTCGGCTAGTCAGCATGAGCCGCATTTAATTGCCCATTACCTGCGGGAACTGGCGAATACTCTGCATACTTATTATAACGCCCACCAGTTTCTGGTAGAGGGTGAAGCCCTGCGTAATGCTCGTCTGGTGCTGGTAGTGGTTACCCGCCAGGTACTAAAAAATGGTCTTGCATTGCTGGGTGTGTCTGCACCGGAGGAGATGTAAATCATGGCGGCAGGCAAAAAAACCGGCAAACACAGCCGGAAAAAATCCGGAGCAACCCGTAAAACAGAGCATAAAAACTCGATTTTATCCTGGGCGTTTATGGCTGTCCTGCTGGCCGCTTTTGTGGCTTTTCTGATCCATCTGGATCAACTGCCGGAGCAGGGTGAAACAACGACAGTAAAAACTCAGGCAAAGTTTGAAAAACAATCTGACCATAAGCAAAAAAATACTAAAGAACATCAGTTTGATTTTTATACTGTTTTACCGGACAGAGAAGTGGAAGTGATCCGTCCGGAAAATACCACAGCCAAATACCGGACGGCACCAAAAAATACAGCCAGACCAAAGAGCAGTCAAACTGTATCAAAAACAGCTAAAACAACTCAGACTAAACCGTCTGCCAGTAAACCGGTCTTTTCAAATCAGCTGTATCAACTCCAGGTCGGTGCCTTTAAGGAACTCAGCAAAGCCGATGCCATGAAGGCCCGGCTGGCCTTTTTAGGCGTAGAATCCAATATCCAGGTGATCCGTAATAACAACCAGCAAATGTACCGGGTACGGGTCGGCCCTAGCACTGACCAGAAAAAAATGGAACAGGTAAAAGCACAGTTAAAGGCACAGAACATCAACACCTTTATGCAAAAACTATAACCCCTCTTACCTAAGACCTGTCCCCCGGCTCTTTTATGCTAATAGAAATTATCAGTTTTATGGCCATTGGCGCTTTTACCGGCATTGCTGCAGGATTACTGGGTATAGGTGGTGGACTGATCATAGTCCCTTTCACTCTGATAGTATTTGATTATTTAACAGGCCATCAGGATTTTAATATTCCCCATGAATTACAGGCGCATGTAGCCATAGCTACTTCGCTGGCAACGATTATCTTTACTGCCATTTCGGCCATTTATTCCCAGCACAGAAAACAGGCGATTGACTGGTTAGTATTCTGGCAACTGGTGCCGGGTATCCTGGCCGGTGCTTTTATGGGGGCATGGCTGGCGACTTTTATTCCCCGAACATGGTTATTGCTGGTATTTGCAGGTTTTCTAATGCTGGTCAGTATTAAAATGTGGCTGGGCTGGTTACCCCGACATAAAGCACAGCTGCCTTCACTTCCTGTAACCAGTCTGGTTGCTCTGTTGATTGGTATTGTTTCTTCACTGGTGGGAATTGGTGGCGGGACTATGACAGTACCCTTTCTTAACCGTAGTCGTATTGCTATACAGAATGCGGTGGCCATTTCCAGTGCCCTAGGCCTGCCCATATCTCTGTTTGGTACGCTGGGTTTTTACTGGCACAGTCTGGAGAATAATATCGGTGTAATAATTAGCCAGCCGGGAATGCTGGGCTATGTTTATTTGCCGGCTTTTTTTGCCATTATCAGTCTGTCTGTACTGACAGCTCCTGTTGGTGTCTATCTTTCCCATCGACTGTCAAAACGGGCATTAAGCCGTTTTTTTTCAATACTGCTTATTATTCTGGCGTTAAAAATTATTTATGGGCTTATTGACGGATGAATGTAATTCAACAGCCTGGGATATGTCCTCTATGTGGTCAGCTGAATCATTGTGCAGTGGCGACTGCAAAGTCGGGGACAAGTGTTAAGGAATGCTGGTGCTTTTCAATGCCGAAAACTCTGGATAAATCTGTGCTACTGGACAGGAAGCAATGTATTTA
>JANELJ010000360.1 GCA_024511395.1 Gammaproteobacteria bacterium
CCCGAATGTGTTCTATAACTTTAATCTGTGCCGGAATGATATCCGGTTGCTCAGAAGTGTCTTCTCCGATTTCATGCAAAGCATGACCACAGCCGCAAACCTGCTCGCTTTTGGGTAATTCATCTGACTGCCTCAGAAATTTGGCTTTGTAGTAACTGAACATATGGGTTTTAAGGTTGTGCTGCTGACAGTATTGCTTCTGAGTCAGGCCGCTGGACTGCCAGGCCTGTAGGTGGGTGCGCATTTCTTCATCTCGTTCGTGGGGCATAGGGTTACCTTTTATGATTATGAAATTATAAAAAGTAATACTTTGAAGGATTTTAAGGGGTGGGGGTAGGTGGGATTATTGGGCGCTTACGAAGAGAACACAAGAAAGTTTTCGGTTCTTCAGAAATATAATCGCCTTAACCTGGTTGTTCCTGAAGGAGTAGATCATATGTGGAATGCGGCAATGGAAAGTAAGTCTTGTAGGCTAACTGTTCTTGGTGAACATTACAGAAGATTGGTAGAGAAAAACAAAATCTGAACAAAATTATGCTATTTCCAACTAAACTGGTTGATTGTGGTTATAGCTTCAATAGAACAAATCCAACCAGATACTGTTGTTTGGAAAGTGTAATAGAAAAAATATACTAAGGTTAAATTTCAACCCTAGTTTGCAAATAGCCTATTTTTATAACGGCATAAACAAAATATAGTTTAGCATGAGGGGATTTACCAGTGAAAAAGACTGCAGAAAATAATTTAATTAATTGAAATAAGAGGAATTTTTACTTTTATTTGACATTTACCGACAGCCAGTCGGTAAATGTCAAATAAGTTTTTGATTGATAAGAAGATAGTATCTGTCTCAAAGTGTTATTGCATATTTTCCAGGGCAGCAATACGCTGCTCTAATGGCGGATGGCTCAGAAACAGAGCCTTAATGTCCTCACCTACACCACCAGCAATGCCAAATGCTGCCATTTGATCCGGTAGATCTTCCGTTGCATGAGCCTGCTGTAGCCGCCTTAAAGAGGCAATCATTTTCTGACGTCCAGTCAGTTCAGCGCCACCCCGGTCAGCCCGAAATTCCCTCTGACGGGAGAACCACATAACAATCATGGTTGCCAGTACCGACAGTACCAGCTGGGCAATAATACTGGTGATATAATACGCAGGCCCATGTCCCCGCTCAGTTTTAAATACCACCCGGTCAACAATATGGCCAATTACTGTGGACAGGAACATCACAAAGGTGTTCACCACGCCTTGGATCAAAGCCATGGTCACCATATCACCATTGGCCACATGAGATACTTCATGCCCCAGCACCGCTTCTACTTCATCCTGAGTCATGGCATTAAGCAGACCGGTGCTGACCGCCACCAGAGCCGCATTTTTATTTGCGCCGGTAGCAAAGGCATTGGGTTGGGGAGAATCAAATATACCTACTTCCGGACGGCCTATTCCAGCCTTATCCGCCTGCCGATAAACGGTTTCTACCAGCCAGCGTTCAGCATTATTAACAGGCTGTTCAATAACTCTGACCCCCATAGAGCGTTTGGCCATAGATTTGGACATAAACAGGGAAATAATTGAACCGCTGAAGCCCACAATCAGTGACATCACCATAACCGCCTGAAGGTTCAGATCAACCCCATTGGCCTGCAGCATTCCCTGTATTCCAAGTAACTGGAACACCGCACCAATCAGTGCCATTACAGCAAAGTTGGTGGCCAAGAATAGTAAAATTCTGCTCATTTATTCGTTCCTTATAAAATTTAAATATTGCTTATATTTATCGGGTTAAATAACCATATTTCAAGTCATTGATCCTATTAAATTGCTACGGTTCCTTAGCTTTCTAATATTCTCTTTAATAAATAACCTGAGATCTGGATAAGAACCCAGTCATTTACCTAAATACAGAGAGTTTTCATATCACTCTCATCTATTCTGATTGTCGGCTTGTCTTTTTTATGACAATAGGCAATCAGAGAA
>JANELJ010000122.1:0-4755 GCA_024511395.1 Gammaproteobacteria bacterium
GTCTTCCTGAGGTATTTTTGGCTGTTTCTCTGGCTTCATTCTGGTCTGGAAATTTGCAAGGTAATAAGGCTTATTTTACCAAAAACCTGCAAATTTAACACCCATAATCAAGCAATATTTCTTTATAAATCAATGTGCTATGATTTATTCAGGTCGAACTACATACTTAATACATGGTCTTTACAATGCGGCTCAGTAACACGATGAATTTGTTTAAGGTAAGTTTAAGTTTAGTTATAAATAATGGGATATCAAGGCAATAGCAATATTTCAGGGTGTGTGCAGAACTTCAAAATGCAGGATCTGATCCAGTCTTATTTCCAGCTTTTTCCGGTTATTGTCCTCAGCCAGTAAAAACTCACTCGCACCAGAGTGGTTGATAATATCGTAAGGTATAACGGTTTCTAGTCTGGAGCCGGATAGTCTGTTTATGCATAATGATTAACTCCAGTTCACTATGGAGCTGACATGATACTGGCTGATAGGGTTCAGGCATGGCATTTATTCCAGTTTAAGGTAATTTTTCAGTTCAAAACGTGGGGTGCATATACATAAAAATACCAGTTCTTCCGTTCCGGTATTGGCAATTTTCTGGGCAATAGAACATTCCGCTTGTACCGGAGTATTTAATAGCTCATTAATATAACAGCGTTCCTCAGTGTCAAAACCCGCTTCTGGATTAAATTTATTAATATAAGTCGTAAATGTATTATCAGGAGAATGAGACAGACTATTTAGTTCAACCAGAACAATCAGCCGCTTTAAACCTAGCTTGATGTCAGGCTTAAAACGGTATTATTCAGGTTGAACTACCTTAAGCTCTTTGCACAAACGTGTTGTTAGAGCCAGGTCAAATTCGGGTATGTTTAGAAATGTTCAGCCTGGAGAATATTGTGTGACAGCCGCCTGGGCAAAAACGCCTAATAATACAGGGGGTTGTGTAATGTTTACTGTGACAGAAAACAAGACTAGAGCGGCTGAACCACATCATTCCGGAGTATATCAGGTTCCCGCTAAACCAGTACCACATGTTACCGTGCCAAAGTTTAAGGCAGTGCAGTGAATGAATCAGGAATTCAGTGAGTTTGCCTGAAAATAGTTAAATGATAACAACTTACTTCTGGCAATGGGTGCAATAAACTGTACTGCGGTTATTTAGACGAATTTCTTTAAGAGCATGGCCGCACTGGATACAGGGCTGGTTCTTGCATCCATAAACCTGCAATTCCTGTTTGAAATAGCCTGGTTTGCCGTCACTGCCGGTAAAATCCTTTAGTGTTGTACCGCCCTGGCGAATGGCTTCTTTAAGAATTTTCCTGGCATTTTGACATAATCCTTCGTAACGGGCCTTGCTGACCCTTCCTGCTGCCCGTTTCGGGTTAATGCCGCTGGCAAACAGGGCTTCATTGGCGTAAATATTACCAATGCCGACCACTACCTTACTGTCCATAATAAACTGTTTGATGTTAACTTTTCTGCCCCTAGAGAGCTGAAATAAATAGTCGGCATTAAATTCAGGAGATAAAGGTTCAGGCCCCAGGTGAACTAGTAAGGGGTGTTTTTCAACAGGATCTTCAGTCCACAATACGGCACCGAAACGGCGTGGGTCTTTCAGGCGCAGAGCCCTGTCATTGGCAAAATACAGTTCAAAGTGGTCGTGTTTCTCATAAGGCGTATTATAAGGCACAATGCGCAGGCTGCCGGACATGCCCAGGTGAATAATCAAGGTACCGCGTGCAGTGCTCAGTAACAGGTATTTGGCGCGACGCTGGATCCGGATAAATTGCTGTTGATTAAGTGATTGGGGTAATTGAGCGGGGATTGGCCAGCGCAGGCTCGGATTGCGGATATTAACCTGCAGGATTTCAGTATTAAGAATATGTGCGGAAACACCCCGTAAGGTAGTTTCAACTTCGGGGAGTTCTGGCATTTTATACAGACTTTAATACAAAAAAAGTGATTTATTCAGGTGTTATAAACAGAAACGCAAAGGGCTAATGATAAATATGCATCTGTTTGCACCAGTATGAATCTGATTATCTGTCTTCGTCTTCAGGGAAATGACCCAGGGGACGTGCCAGTAACAGGTCAGCAATCATATCGGATTTTCGATCTTGATAACTTTCGTCATAATAATCTGCAGCAAAGCTGTTAGGTGCTAGAGTGATGAGCAGGCTTAACAGGGCAGCACTGAGGGTGGTTTTAACAAGCGTTTTCATGGTAATCCCCACTTTATAATTGTTTGGTAACTTCTCAGAATGATTTGGCTATTATCTTATGTCGTGCATAGTATACTGAGTCGTTATTTTTGCTTTATAATAAGCATAATAGTCAGGTGATTTTTACAAATCAAGTTTAAGGGCTTGAAAATTTAAGGGTTTGAAAATATTAAATCATTCACAGAAAAAGTCATTATTGTGATGATTTTGTGGTTTTGGTGATGGGAATAAACTCTGTCAGCAGTTTTAGCTGCTGCGACGTTATCCACCAGGCAACAGACAGATCCTGGCGAAATAGCTTAATCTGACTGTCTTCCTGAATAATATAGTAAGAAATTATCTGTTCCCTGTTGTTCAGTTTATAGCGTATTGCGATGGTCTTTTCAGCCGTTTGGGCACCGTTCAGGGTGTTCGGATTGACTTTAAGACGGGTTTCTACTCTGGAAGCATGTATGGTCTGCCAGTTATGAATTAACTGGACAACGCTGTCAGGCTGTATACCGGCATTTTCCCGGTTGGTTTTGAGCTGCCACTGGCCGTTTTTAAGTGTCAGTGAGTAACCGCCCCATTGAATTTGCTCAAGATCGGCATCCGGCGGCAATAATGAGGGTGAAATAAAGCTGTCAACCGGTGCCCGCAACTGATAATAAACGGCTCCGTTAATCAGATGGATAGTATTTTTGCCGCTGTGAATATTGTCCTGAATATTCACAGCGTAACGCTGGCCGTTCAGAGGTGTTTCGTTACCCACTAGGTCAAAACAGTTATTATCCAGCCAGACGCTGAGCTGTGGTTTGTCCAGGGCATATTTTTTCAGCTCACTGTCCGGTACATCAAAACTGGAATAACTGCGTTTGCTCGCCAGTGCTAGCACAGTCTTAACACGCAGGGGATTAGCCGGTAATAGATAAGGACTCTGCATCAGCCAGTGTTGTCCCTGTTTAGTCAGGCGCACCGACTCAATACCCTGGCGTTCTATCACAATAGTCTGCACCTGTTCAGGATTGAGTGAACTCAGATACAGATACTGATACTGCTGCAGACCCGGCTTATACCAGGCAATTAAAGCCAGCAGCAGAACAATAACGGCCAGCCGGGCATTATTACGTGCGTCATTATTCATCAGCGTCTGCGCCTTCTGAACCAGATCAGGGTACCGCTAATAACCAGTATGCCCGGTACCACTAACAGGAAAAAATTGCCCAACAGGGATAACTGCTCAGTGGACAGATCCAGAATAATATCATTTTTTATCTGCGTCGGGATGGCAATAAAATGGTCGTCATGGCTGAGCCAGTTCATAATATTTAGACCTAGGGTCAGGTTGCCGGCATTACCAAGAAAAGTGTTGGACAGAAAATCACCATCACCCAGTACGATTATGCGCTGTTCCCGGCCAGGGACTTCATTAGCGGGTTCATGTTCGTCCTGTTGTGAGGTATCACTGCCATTATTCAGCGGCCGGGTTAAAATTATGCCAATGGTTACCGGCCCTTTAATATCCAATAAGTCACTATACTGTACCTGATCACGGATGGGAGAGGTTTCAATCCAGCTGTGTTCTACAGTTACCAGAAAAGGCAGCATAGTAAAATTGGAATTTAGGGAAGTCGAGCTGTCATTTTCCTGGTCTGAGGATATATCGGTACCGGTCTCATCTGCATTGCGTACATCGTCTATAAATGCCGGCAGGCGTTCAATACCAGCTGCCTGAGGGAATAGGGTGACGGTTGAAAAATCCTGGTTAATGGGATGTTCGGGGTATTCCGTTATAATGGCATAATCCGGGCGGGTAATACCGTATCGTTCCGTGGTGGGATCGACCACGACACCGTCCAGAAACTCAATACCCAGTAATTCAGACAGCGGCAGCAGGCCGTGCATTGGGAAATTTTTTTCAATATTCAGCGGTTCACCCAGCCACAGAAGATTACCCCTGGCTTTAACATAATCAATAAGTAGACGTACTTCGCCGGGTAAAAAAGCCGCCTGTGGCCCGGCAATGACCAGTACCGAAATATTTTCCGGTATCGACATACTGCGAGCCAGGTTAAGAGTTTCTAGGGTAAACCCCTGTTTTTTAAGGTGCCGGGAAAAGGTTGATACATCAAAATTGACCTGGCGTACCGGGCTGCGTTCACCATGGCCTTCGATAAAGACTAGTTTTCGGATTTTTGAGCGAACCAGACGGTGCAGGGTATTGGTAAGCTTCTGTTCGGATAATTCAGTCAGGTTTTCACTGCGGCCCTGATAGTGAATAATCATTTCCCCGTCTACGCTGATATTCAGTGCCCGAATGCTTTCCGGATCGGCATTGGGATCCACAAATCTGAGGCTCATATCGGGTTTATAACGCTGATAACGCTGCACCAGTTCCTGTACTGATTTGCGGATACGTGGGTTACTGGTATAGGAAACCAGTTCTACCGGGCCGTCCAGTGTCTGCAGTAGCTGTATGCTGACTTCATTCAGTGAGTTCTGGCCGTTAACGGTCCAGTCAGCCTGATAAACATACAGATTGCTCAGATAAGCCAGC
>JANELJ010000122.1:4855-6756 GCA_024511395.1 Gammaproteobacteria bacterium
AGCCAGCGCTGCAGTTTCAGATAGCGGGTGGATTGACGGGTGATCTGCATATTGGTTAACCTGTTTAATGTGGCAGGCGCAGTCGGTCCAGCCGGCGGATGCTCATGACCAGAAATAACCAGATAAACAGCAGATAATAAACAACATCGGCCGTGGAAAATACACCTTTAAGCAGGGGTTCAAAATGATTAAGTAAAGAAAACCAGGCCAGAATATTCTGCCCTTCAATTCCGGTATCGGCGCTGGTGCCGGCCCAGTTGATAACCCATAAAAACAGCAATAAACCAAAACTGCCCACCGCCGTAATAGCTGGCTGACGAGTCAGGGTAGAAATATAAATACCGGCTGTGGTAAAAGCGGCCACTATCAGGCACAGTCCCAATACTGCTGCTGACATCTGACCCAGATCAATGCTGGCACCCAGTAACAGGGATAAAGGCATCAGGCTGATCATGGCAATTAAAATCAGCAGAAAGCTGAGAATACCCAGGTATTTACCCAGAATAATCTGGGACATGGACACCGGTGCACTGAACAGTAAAGGCAGGGTCTGGTTTTTCTGTTCCTCACTGATAGAACGCATGGTCAGCAGAGGAATGATCAGCAGCAGTACAATGGCTGCACCGCCCAGTAGGGGAGCAATAACCAGATCAGTAATGCCAGGAGAATTTTCCAGAACGGAAAGTTTGGCCTGTATCTGCAGGTAAGTCTCCAGTTGCGCCAAGAACTGGTAACATAAAATAAACTGGGTAATGGCCAGCATGGTCCAGGCCAGAGGAGACAGGAACAGGCTTTTTAGTTCACGTAGCGCAATGGTTTTAATCATGGTCTGCTCCCTGACCGGCTTCCTGTTCAGAATCCTTATTATCATTACTCTTATTATTATTGCTGAGTTCTGTCAGCTCCGGCTCAGTATAGGTCAGGCTCATAAAAATATCTTCCAGTGAGCGTCTGACAGGACTGAGCTCATACAGCCCCCAGTGATAATGACAGGACAGTTCAACGAGTTGCTGTGATAATTGTACTGTGTTGTTGAGAGGGCTATCAGGTGCGCCAACAGTATCCGGGACACTATTCGTGCTTTCTGTCCGGCCTTCAATCAACCAGCTTTCTCCATCCTGTTCAATACCCTGAATGCCGTCCAGCTTTTCCAGCTGCTTCGGATTTACTGCCTTGCTGCAGCGCATACGTAACACCTGAGTGTTCATCTGCTGGTTAAGCTGTTCAATCGGGGCATTAAAGACCAGTCTGCCTTGGTTAATGATCTGCACATTATCATACACGGTCTGAATTTCAGGTAGAATATGGCTGGACAGCATAACGCTGTGGTTTTCCCCCAGCTCCCGGATCAGTTTGCGGATTTCAATCATCTGGATAGGATCCAGACCCACCGTTGGTTCATCGAGAATAACAATATCAGGTGCATGAATAATGGCTTGGGCAATGCCGACCCGCTGCTGATAGCCCTTGGATAAATTATTAATCACCCGTTTACCGTGTTCGGTCAGACCACAGCGTTCCTTGCTGTGTTGTACGGCACGCTTCAGGTCTTTTTTGGCCACACGGTTCAGGCGGGCACAGTAAAACAGGTATTCATCAACGGTGAGTTCTTTGTATAAAGGCGGAGTATCGGGCAGGTAGCCGACCAGAGCCTTGGCCGCCACAGGATCATCCATTAAATCAAATCCGCCAATTTTAATACGGCCTTCACTGGGTGCCAGATTGCCGGTAAGCATTTTCATGGTAGTGGATTTGCCAGCACCATTAGGGCCTAGAAAGCCCAGTATTTCGCCGCGCTGTAAAGTAAAGCTGATATTATCAACGGCCACAATATGATCATGGTGTTCTTCAATACCATGTTTACCCGGATAAAAACGGGACAGGTGACTGACTTCAATAAG
>JANELJ010000361.1 GCA_024511395.1 Gammaproteobacteria bacterium
ACCATCTTTATTAAATTGTACGACTTTTTTTAACCGTTGGCGTACAGGACGGCTCAGTTCCGTTATAATATTATTCATACTTAAGCTTTGTTTGATCAGGTTGTTTTGGTTAATTTCTTTGATCGATAAACAAAGCTTAAGTTCCATTTATATGGACACCATTTCGGAACAGCTATTTAGTGCTCTTTGCTCTGGCTCTTTCTGAACGCTGAACGCTATCTCTTAAAATATTCGGCAACGGCTTACCAATATAATACCCCTGCGCATAATCCACCCCGTATTTTTTAAGCATTATCAGAATATCTTCATTTTCTACAAATTCTGCAACGGTTTGTTTGCCCAAGCCGTATGCCATTTCGTTGAGGGCTTTTACGAAGATCTGGTCTTCATCACTAAAAGGTAGCTGACGGATAAACATGCCGTCAATTTTTACAAAATCAACGGGCAGTTGCTTAAGGTAGAAGAAAGAAGAGAAGCCGACGCCAAAATCATCCAGGGCAAAATGACAGCCCAGTTCGTTAATTTCATACATTAAACGCTCAGACCCGACAATATCAGATACCGCAGCCGTTTCTATCACTTCTATAATCAATCTTGAAGGCTCTACCTGAAACTTATCCAGTTTTTGCTGTACCAGTTTAAGAATATCAGGTGCATCCATTGCCTTGCCGGACAGGTTAATTGACAGGCTTAAATCATAGCCCTGTTCCTTGAATTCACTTAAAGCCTTAATGGCTTTTTTAATCACAAGACGATCAATATCACCAATTAAATCCAGTTGCTCAGCTTCAGATATAAAAGTATCCGGCGTCTGTATTGAACCATCTTCAGACACCATTCTAATGAGTGTTTCATAACGGGAAATCTTATTGGTTTTTAAATCCAGAATAGGTTGAAAATAAAGTACAAACTGATCGTCTTTTATGGCCTTTTCGATGCGTTTTTTTCTGATAATTAATTGATTAAGGGGCTCTTTAACATGAATATCGGAGGAAAAGAGATGGTATTCACCACGTTTTTTCTGCTTAACCTGGTACATTGCCATATCCGCATTGGACAATAATTCATCCACATTAAGACCATCGTTAGGAAATATTACAATTCCTATACTAACGGATATATTGTGTGCGCCACCGAGCATCTTGGACTCAATGGAACAAATAGTGTTTATAATCCTTTTAGCCACTGAAATGGCAATATCTTCATCTGCCTCAGCTAGGATAACTGCAAACTCATCACCACCCAGCCGTGCGACAATATCCGGTCTTTTCAGGATTGAGCGCAGTTTTTTGGATATCATGATCAGCATCCTGTCTCCTGCCTGATGCCCCTGAGTATCATTGAGGTATTTAAAATGATCCATATCAAAATACAGCAGTGCACCACTTCTGTCATACTGCTTGGCAATATCAATAATGTTTTCTAGTTCTTTCTGGAAGCATCTGCGGTTGTACAGATGGGTCAGCGGGTCATGATCTGCAATCCATTCAAGTTTATCAACCGCTTCCTTACGATCCGTTACATCAATACCAACGGATAGCATGATGGCACCATCATCGCCGGGCATGGATAGTCGTGAATGAAACCAGGAAATAATACAGCTATTTTTAACCGTGCATTTCACATCTGATTCATGCTGCAGATGTTGTCATTTACCCTGACGTAATTCCTGAAGCCTGGCAATAACTTCGCGCCTGGAATCATTACTAATTCAGGGCCGGCTCATACTTTGCTCAAAAAGCAACCAGAAATTAAATTGAACTAATTTGAAAGATGAGGCTCAGATCTTTAAAGTAAGCATTTGGAGACTCTGATGAACTTTGACCCTCATTTTAAATCACTACAAGACGGCCGAACAGATATAAACATCCAGTACGAATTACTGGATATAGTATTTTTAACCCTGGTGGCTATTTTATGTGGAGCAGAAGGCTGGAAAGACATTCAACGCTTTGGTGAATCAAAGCTGGAGTGGTTAAG
>JANELJ010000362.1 GCA_024511395.1 Gammaproteobacteria bacterium
CTTAAAACGGTATTATTCAGGTTGAACTATTTAAAATAATAGTAAATTCTTCACCGCCGATACGGGCAAATAAATCACTTTCGCGTAACAGGTCTGAAATTTTCAGCAAAATCTATTAACACCTTGTCGCCAATGATATGCCCATAGGTATCATTAATGGATTTAAAATAATCCAGATCCACCATTAAAAGAGACATAGGCTGCTTAACACGCCGGGCAATGGACATATAGTTTTTACTCTCTTCAAAAAAGCTACGGCAGTTTTTTAGATGGGTTAATGGATCTTTAAAAGCAATTTTATTGATCTCTTCAATGGCATCTTCCAGTTCACGAGTTCGCTTGATAACCTGACGCTCCAGTCTGTCCTGATGCTGCATTTGAAGATCATTAAAATAATCCCTGTCAATCTGCAGTTGAGTCAGCATCTGGTTAAAACTCTTCTCCAGACGTTTCAATTCATTTTCTTCATTAATATTCAGGTCAATACGAATATCTCCAATATTTTGCAGGTCGATTTTTTCAATCTGCTGAGTCAGTCTGGATATGGGATTAAACAGATATTTCTGGAAGGCCCATAGAAACAGAATTATCAGAATACTGCTTTTTATCACTGCATTAAGCAGAATCAACATAAAGCCCATTTTAACCCGGTTTATGACCACTGATGAGTCAGAAAAAAAGCGCACATTACCCAGGTAAATCAGTTTATTATCAAATTCCCTGTATATTTTCATTTGATAATAAAACAGATCAGAATTAACAAGCTTATCAATACCAACAGCACGACCTCGTTTTTCCTTAATAAACCCTTCGTTATCAGTAATTTCAACGCCAGTAACAATGGCCAGATTATAAATTCCGTCAGTCAGCGCCTCAAGCTGTTCTGAATTTAACTCCCACATTGCCGTAGTAATAGCTGGTTTAAATGTTTTTTCCAGACGCTTAAGTTCATCATTAATAATATTTTTAGTATATTCGTACTCCACCATAACATGGATACCTGTGATTAGAATCGTCAGGCCAAAGTAGATGGTAAAGACAACTTTAAGCAGTTTTCTGGAAATAGAATGCTTTTTATTAAATTTATAATGCATGTTTTTTAACGGGGTATTTCAAAATATTTGTCAATATAATTTTCATATATCTCATCATACCGACCACTTTCACGAAGTATTTTCAGTCCCTGATTAAAAGCATCTCTGATATGATGATCAATAAAAGCCGTACGATATCGGGTTGGTTCAAACAGATTATTGAGTACCACTGCTACCTTGGCGGAAACTTTTCCTTCACTGATCAACTTATTTTTATAAAACCGGAATATGGATTTATCCATTACCGCCACATCAGTACGGCCGCTTAAAAGCATTAATACCTGTATTTCCTGGTTTGGCAGTTCTTTGTAATTAGGATTTGATGAGACCAGCTGACCATAGGCCTTGCCTAGATAAAGGTGAGCATTTTGAAACGTGATAACATCCAGATTAGCCAGGTCATTGATAGAATCAACTCTGGGACCAGATTTAAGCGTAATAGCATAATTGTGATACTGCATAAAATAGTCGAAATAATAAGCATTTTTCAACCCAGAATTCTTTTTAATAACGGAGGTTGCCTCAATTTTTTTATCAGCAAACATTTTAAATCCCCGTCCCAAAGGCAAAAAAACAGGTACGACGTTATAACCCGCCGGCTTGAGGGCTTCAGTAACAATATCAATAACAATACCGTTACCGTTTTCAAAAACATAAGGAGGAGTATAGGAACTGAAAATAACCCGGATAGGTTTGACGTTATCAGTAGACAGATTATCAGCAGATGCCTCTGTCTGAATTATAGTTTGAGCACAGACATTATTAAATAGTTCAACCTGAATAATACCGTTTTAAGCCTGACATCAAGCCAGGTTTAAAGCGGCTGATTGTTCTGGTTTGATAAAATATCCCATCAAACCGGAAATAATTTTGAGCCACAAA
>JANELJ010000123.1 GCA_024511395.1 Gammaproteobacteria bacterium
AATATTTCTTTATAAATCAATGCACTATGTTTTATTCAGGGCAGACTATTTAGGTTAAATGACAAGGCAGCCGGATATGTTCCAGCACCGGGAAACTCTTGCGGATCTGCTTGAGCTTATCCGGTTCTATATCACAGATAGCAAAGCCTGAACCTCTGGGTAAACTGTCCATTACACCGCCCCATGGATCAATAATCATACTATGACCAAAGGTTTCACGGCCATTGACATGATAACCACCCTGGGCTGAAGACACCACAAAACACAGGTTTTCTATAGCTCTGGCCCGGTTCAGTACTTCCCAGTGCGCTTTACCCGTGGTGGCTGTAAAGGAAGAAGCCAGGGCCAGAATTTCCATACCCTCTGATGTCATTTCCCTGAACAGTTCCGGAAAGCGCAGGTCATAACAGATGGCCAGCCCCAATTTACCGAAAGGGGTATCAACCACCACGACTTGGTCTCCGGCTTCTGTAAAAGAGGATTCATTATAGGCTCCACCCTGTTCACCAAAATCAATATCGAACAGGTGAATCTTGTCATAACGAGCAACCTGCTCACCCTGGTCATTAAATAACAAACAGGCGGAACGCACTTTACCTAGTGTATCACTGACCAGCGGTGTGGTACCCCCTACAAGCCAGATATTATGCTCCCTGGCCGTATTTGACAGAAAACTCTGAACCGGTGTCACATCATCTGAATGAATAGCTTCCAGCGATGGTTCTGCTACTTTCAGAGTATCCTGTTCGGACATTCCCATATGGGCAAAATTTTCCGGCAGAACCACCAGTTCAGCTCCCTGTTTTACGGCATCCTGTATCAGTCGACTGGCTTCACTCAGGTTTGCACTGACATTCGGTCCAGAAGCCATCTGAATTGCTGCTACTTTTGACATTTTTCCTCTAAAATTTCTGCACTGTGTTATAGAATTAGTGTTATATGTCTTTATCCGATACTGTTTTTACCATCCTGATAGAATCTATAGTTTCATCGATCAGTACTGGAATTACAAGTTTACCCGGTAATGTCACCCATTCAAACAGTTAATGAGTATGTTCTTCTTTCACCTCAGGCATGATTATCTTTGACTCATCCTCAAGACCAAACAGATTTTTTAAATTTTCCAGGGTATTATCAGACAGCTCACCTTTCTTAATCACTGGATCATACCAGCTGCCTGTAACAGTATAGCTCATCGCAGTCACTTTATTGAGCTGTGAACCTAATAATTTCTGTCCCACCCAGGCAACAGCCGCTCCCGCCGGTCCTGCAACAGCAGCGCCGGCAATAGGTAAAGTTGCAGAAATTTCCGGTACCACAAGCACTTTTTCATCATAATCTTCCGCCGCCAGCCCCATCCTGCCGGTCACCAGAATTTTAGCACTGGGTGCCTGAACCATAAAATTATCAGTATAGGCATTGCCCCTGGTAATACGAAAATCACCCTTAATTTTTTCAAATTCATATCCCTCATCAGAGACATCAGTGAAATCAAGTGAAATTCGCCGTGCCAGTGCATTCATATTTAACAGTCCCAAGATACGTCCGGCCGCTCCCAGCTTACCTTCCAGATAAGCACCTTTTTCCACTTTGATGGATAGTTTACCTTCAATAACATCCTTTGAATAATCGGCTGGACCACCCGGCCAGCTAAGATAACCGGATATCCTAGCTTTACCGCCTCGCATTAATTGATCATAACCGAGCATATCCAGAAAATCCTCAAAGGAACTGATATCCAGAGTCCCTTCCATATCCATTTCCGGCAAACTGTTCCAGTGATGCCACTTTCCCTTGCCTGAAAAAGTCAGTATATCACCTTTAAGTTTCACAGCATCCAGAACAATACTTTTATCAATACGGGAAGTTTTTATAGTTAATTTGCCTAAATCACTGTTAGCCAGTTTAAGGGACTGGATATAACCATTGACAAGCGGCATATTCTGGGGGCTTAAATAACTTTTTTCTGGTTCTGATTTGGCACTGAAGCTGGTCTCTGCAGAATCATTTTCCACATCCGGTTCGGGCAGTACCACTGCAGTTAAAGCCAGCTCCACAGGTATTTTCCAGTTTACCTCAATGGGAGCTTTATTATTTTTAGTTTCAACATGATCAGACAATGAACTTATCACTTTTTGCCATTGACTATAAGGCAGCAAAGGTAACTTGCCGCTCAGCTTCAGAGCTTTCCTGGTGGGTAAATAAGCCTGTCCTGTCCCAAACTGCACAGCACCCTTAATTAACTGCAACGATTCAGCCTCCCCATTAATAGTAAACAGTGCAGAAATAATACTGGAATATGAAAAGGCCAGATTAGAATTTCTGCTGTCGGTATAAGATACCTGCAGACTATGAGATTCTCCGGCTGTTTTAGAAAATGGAAAAGGCAGTTTTGATTCTATTCCCATAAGGCCTGAAGCCACAGAAAATGCAAAAGGCCGATGTTCATTGGGCAGATTCACATCAATATTGACATGACTGTTTCCGGAAATATAATCACTCAGGTTCGATATATTTTCAGGGATCACCTTATATTTTTTTAGCTGGTCAACCGAAATCCGGGTATCGATGGCAATATTGATATCCGGAGATATATTCTTCTTGCTGTTTCGATGTATTCCGTGTGAACTTTTAATACGAACCTTAGCCTTATTACCCATAATTCTGGCAGTCAATTTTTCAGCATTAATATCCTGATTGTATACCTGTACTACGCCATTGAGTTCACTGACCATTCCCTGCCTGCGATCAAAGCTAGGTGGATAATAATCAATATTGTCCAAGGCGATTTTAACCCTGGTCTCTGGCTCTCCTTCTTCAGTTGGAATAACCAGGTTTAAATTAATATCAATTTTACCCTGAGCATCCAGCATTGCTGTAACATCTGCAGAGGCCAGCTGAGACTGATTTAAAAAATGAATACCATCTTTAATCGTACTGTCAATATCACCGTTAAGTCGTAAAATCGACTCATCATAGTCCTGTATATCCGTATGTATATTTCTTGATATAGAAGAAAAAATCCGGCTGTAATCGGACTCTATCCACATGCCCTGTTCGGTAAACTGTATCTGCGAACGGATATCCTGCAGTTTCGGCCAGCCGGGTGTATAATCCAGCTCTACATCACGGGTGTTAAACACAATATCCATGGTGCCAGAATAATCCTCAAAGGGAAACTGACTGACTTCTCCTCTAAACACTACGCCACCGTCCGTTCCCCATCCCGAAACAATGGCATTATCCAGCCATTTAACCAACCCCTGATTCATAATATGTGCCGGCAGATAAAAGGACGTGTACTTAACATTGGCATTCTGATAATAACCGCTAAGATCCATTAATAGCGGGCCGTTTTCAGGAAACCACAGTTTTAAATCCGCCTGAGCTTTAAGATGCGGATTGCTAAAATCAATATCCTTTACCCCCAGCAGCCACTGTTGTTCCATTTTCTGCCAGTAGATTTCAGCACCAAGTTTATCCACAGGCCAGGTATCACGAAACAGGGATTTAAGATAAACACTCATATCATGGCTATTGACGTAAGCCCGTCCTCTGTTCCTGTTTAATAATAGGCTAGCTGATAAATTGCGTATTTTCGGTATACTGTGCAGGGCATTTAAACCAAAATCATTCAATTCCAGAGAGACCTGATAATCGCTTATATCAATAGGCATATCCAAGTTCTTAAAAGTAATATCCGCTTTAAGATTTTTCAGCTCACCCCGGGGTTTTATACGCTGATAAAGGTTTTTACTGAAACTTTCCGAGGAAAAGAAGTTAATAACATGGTTAATCTCGCCAAACTGTAAACAGTTTAAATAAACCTGTATAGAAGGTTTTGAATTCAGGTTTCTGAAATGGAGTTGTATTCTTTTATTGGAAATGATTTTTCCATCAATATTAAAATTAACATCAAAAAAATCCGCTACCCAGTCTGTACGTACTTTTTTATGCCGTTTAAAGCGGAATTTTCCATCTATACGATTAAAATAAATCAGCTCTTTGGTGTCCTCACGCTTTAACTGTGCGTCATTAATATAAGCTTCACCCTGGATACTCTGTAATTTACCGTGTTTTATTAAAGCCCAGCTGCGCATCCCCATATCAATGTTATCCAGCTCATAATTTCCCAGCTGAATAAACTGTTCACCCAACAGATACAGTAAAGTCGGATAATCCAGTCCTTCCAGATTGCTGTATATCTGACCATTCCATTGTTTAATTTTATTAACCGGCCCCTTAAAGTCCAGCCTGAGTTCTGCCCTGACACCGGTCTCGTTCATGGATGTTGTAATACTGACCTGGTGCCGCTCACTCTGGTTGCGCATTCTTATATTAACATCATTAAGCAGTACGTTTGGATATTCTTCAGTTTCATCAACAAAGTAAATTTCACTGTGGGTAATAATAAAATTAGACTGGTTAAGCAGTTTTAAATAGGCAGGCTGATTATTCTGTGCTGCATTTTTGTCAATAGCATTATTACCGTACAGTGGCATCTCTGAGAGCAGAAACTTACCCTGTTTATTGCGCTGGATAAAAGCATGAAAACCATCCAGTTTTAGGGTATTAATAATTGGCTGGGATTTTAACAGGGACTGGATGGTATCAATGGATATGGATGCCGAATGAAAATTGAAGCGGGAAGTATTTTTATCCTTATACTGGATAACAAAATTTTTCAGATAAATCGAAGGGTAAAGCAGATCAATGTTTATTTTAACATTATCAAAAGAAATCGACTGTTCCAGTTGCTGTTCGATAAAACGTTCTATTAACTGTGGATTGGATTCAAGATAAAGAGCCAACCCGCGTACCAGAAGTAATAATACAGCCAGCAGCACCAGAATAAAAACAATCAGGTTATGATGAAAGCGCCATACTTTATACAAAGCCGTTTTGCTCCATTGCAGGATACTGTTCTGCTCTGGCGACTTTGGCTCGGATGACATTTGTTCACTTTGTTCCATTCAGAATGGTTCACTCTAAGATACAATAAGAGCTATTGATATTACATAGTGTGCATCCATTTATTGATGCACACTGGCGGCACAGTGATGTGCCGCTCATTTTTGACGACAGTAAGTCGTTGAAAATGGACACTACATAGGTACCACATCATACTGTTCCTGATTGTATTCATTGTCTATCTGCAGCTGGATAGAGCATTGCATAAATTCTTCAAGTTCAGCAATGGCTGATGATTCTTCATCCATTAAATAGTCGCCCACTTTTCGGGAGGTCAACACCAGCAGTTTCGGAGTATCGAACTGGCGGGCTTCACGAATTATTTCACGAAATATTTCAAAGGCTACCGTTTCAACAGTTTTAACCGTACCCTTACCGTTACAGACCGGACAGGGCTCACATAAAATATGCTCCAAGCTTTCTCTGGTTCGCTTGCGGGTCATTTCCACCAGCCCCAAGTTGGATACTTCAGTAATGCAGGTTTTAGCGTGGTCTTTTTCTAGAGCTTTTTCAAAAGCTCGCAAGACCTGGCGTCGATGTTCGGCATCTTTCATATCAATAAAATCAATAATAATAATACCGCCCAAATTACGCAGCTTGAGCTGTCTGACGATAGCCTGGGTGGCTTCCAGATTGGTTTTGAATATAGTTTCTTCAAGGTTGCGATTGCCAACATAACCGCCGGTATTGATATCTACCGTCGTCATGGCCTCAGTTTGATCGATAATCAGGTAGCCGCCGGATTTTAGCTTAATTTTGGACTGCAGTGCTTTTTGAATTTCATCTTCTACCCCGTAAAGATCAAAGATAGGCCGTTCCCCTGGGTAATATTCAATTTTCGGTGCCAGTTCAGGAATAAACTTATTGGCAAACTTAATCACCTTATTATAGGTTTCCCTGGAATCAATACGAATAGCATCAATATTACTATACGCAATATCGCGCATGACTTTCATAGCTAGGGGCAGGTCTTCATAAACCAGCGAACCGATGGGGACCGCTTTACTGTTTTCCTGAATGGAGCCCCACAATTTCTGCAGAAAAGCCATATCCGCATGTACCGCTTTTTCTGAAATACCTTCTGCTACCGTACGGACAATATAACCACCACCGTTAAACTCAGGTAAAAAGGACTTAATAATACCTTTTAAACGCTCACGCTCTGTTTCATCTTCCAGTTTCTGGGAAACTCCGATATGAGATGAGTTAGGCATATAAACCAGGTATCGTGCCGGTATAGTAATATGAGTAGTCAGACGGGCACCTTTAGTACCCATGGGATCTTTTACCACCTGCACCAAGATATCCTGACCATCCCTGAGCACATCGGTAATAGTCAGTTCCTGTTCATCGGATTTTTTTTCATCTGCAGTAATAATATCTGACAAATGAAGAAAAGCCGTCCTGTCCAGGCCAATATCAAGAAAAGCGGCCTGCATACCGGGCAGTACCCGGCAGACCTTGCCTTTATAAATGTTACAGACCAGACCACGCCGGCTGGCCCGCTCAATAATAACTTCCTGGAGCATACCGTTTTCAATGGTTGCAACACGTGTCTCCTGGGGCGTTACATTGATCAGTAGTTCATCACTCATTACATAGTTCAACCTGAATAATACCGTTTTAAGCCTGACATCAAGCCAGGTTTAAAGCAGCTGATTGCCCCGGTTTGATAAAAGACCCCATCAAACCGGAAATAATTTTGAGCCACAAAA
>JANELJ010000363.1 GCA_024511395.1 Gammaproteobacteria bacterium
TTATAAATCAATGTGCTATGATTTATTCAGGTCGGACTA
This sequence comes from Gammaproteobacteria bacterium, assembly GCA_024511395.1. Classification (GTDB taxonomy): domain Bacteria; phylum Pseudomonadota; class Gammaproteobacteria; order GRL18; family GRL18; genus JANELJ01. The sequence goes on from JANELJ010000363.1 coordinate 40, forward strand.
AATACTTCTTCAAGAAAATTCATTTCATGATTGCTTAAGGTAAGCCCCTGATCAACATCTTTTTTAATTTCCAGCAGACGAGGCAGACTCTGCTCATCAAAACGCTTTATTATTGCTGCCAGCACTACCTTATCTTTCTCATTGTTTTCCATATTATTTGCCCTTTATATAAGCGTTTAAAAATTTTTACCATAAACCTTGATTATTGGCGATAGAAGCGATATGTTCAAGCCATAAATTCACTAACACAATTAAACTTCTTATGCGTTTTGCTAAAAAACTATCACAGCTCTTTTCAATGGTACTTTTTACCACCTTAACTACCGGGCTTATGTTAACTGCGTCTGGTGCAGCCATAGCAGATGAGCAGAACATTATTCGTCTGGCTACCACCACCAGCACCCAGAACTCCGGCCTACTGCAAAGCATCCTACCAGTATTCGAGAAACAGACTGGCTACCGGGTTCATGTTATTGCTGTAGGCACTGGCAAGGCACTGCAGATGGGACGTAACGGCGATGTAGATCTGCTTATGGTACATGCCCCGGCTGCTGAGAAAAAATTTGTTAAAGACGGTTACGGCACAAAACGCTTCAGTCTAATGTACAATGATTTTATACTGGTGAGTCCAAAAGATGATCCGGCCGGTGTCAGCCAAGCTCATAGTATTGCTGAAGCCATGTCCCGCATTGCCCGGAACAAACCCTTATTTATTTCCAGAGGTGATGATTCCGGCACTCATAAAAAAGAACGCGCTTTGTGGCAGCCTTTTATTGAACAGGGTCTGCAGCTTAACAACAGTCCCTGGTATCGAGAAGCTGGACAGGGTATGGGCAAAGTGCTGCAAATGGCCGATGAACTCAATGCCTATACCTTAACGGACCGAGGTACCTGGCTGTCCTATCAGAACAGACTGCATTTGAAAATTGTGTTTTCCGGCGATCCACTGTTATTTAATCCCTATAGTATTATTTTAATTAATCCTGAACGCTACCCTGACCTGAACCATAAAGGAGCCCGTGCCTTAACACGCTGGCTGATTTCACCTGAGAGTCAGAAACTAATTGGTGATTACACAGTCAAAGGTACCCGTCTGTTTACACCTTCTGCTAAACCTTCTTCAAAAAAGACTGAGTTATAAAATTTGTAACTTATTATGGTTCGCCCCACGTATGCAAGTGATACCACGGTACTCATGGATGATAAAGTTGCATTCTTATATCCGGCCTCTAAGTGGAGAATACAAATGCTCCGTGCCCTAATGGAAATACGCGTATTCAGAAACTAATCTATTCAGCGGTCTATTCAAATAAATGCCTTAGTTACAAACAGTTTATTCTGAATACAGGACTTACCTGCCATGCCATTACAGTGATTATATCTTAGCAACCTGGGTGAAAAACCGTTAATGTTACAGATACTTGGTAATCCCCCCATTTATAAAACAATTCATAAATAGAGGTTTTGCATAAGTCTTATCCACATATCCATAGGTCTGCCTGTTGGTGAGAGCTTCAGCTTTATCTCACTGACAGGCCTGGCCTGTGGGTATGTGGATAAGACGGTTTAAATTGTTTTCTAACCGGCTAAAACCAATTTTTGCCTGGGTGGTACTCCACCGATAGCCGTATGGGGTCGTTCATTATTATAACTCCATTTCCAGCATGTTGCTGTTTCCTGTGCATGCTCTATAGAATTAAATAAAAACTGATTTAACCATTCATGGCGTACCGTTCGATTAAACCGCTCTACATAAGCATTTTGTTGTGGATTACCCGGCTGGATATATTGTCGTTTTATATCCTGTGCCCTTGCCCGGTCAACCACTTTCTGGCTTATGTTCTCAGGCCCGTTATCGCATCGAATGGTTTTGGGCTTGCCTCGCCATTCAATAATGCGTTCCAGTGTCCGTATCACTCTTAATGCCGGTAA
>JANELJ010000364.1 GCA_024511395.1 Gammaproteobacteria bacterium
TAGTAGTCACTTGCCTGTTCCTTGTTCAAATTCATTTGATTTGGTCATTAAATGATCTGATCGAGAAACAGGCATTTAGTTCAATATTTTTTAGTTCTTATCCAGAATTCAGGTTAATTATAGTGTATATATGGGTGTTATGGGAGAAAATTCAAGCTTAATGAGTAATTTTTGGGCTTTAACCACTAAAAAAGGAGCGTTAACGCTCCTTTTTTAGTGGTTAACCATGTTTTAGCTATGGTCAATCTTTTATGAATAGTTTAGTAAATATTACTATTAAAACTACTCACCCGATGCTTTTTTATCGGTATTTTCATAAATCAGCAGGGGTTCAGACAGACCGTTAATTACACCTTCATCCACCACGACTTTCTGCACATCTTCTACTGAAGGCAGTTCATACATTGTATCCAGCAGAGTATGTTCCAGAATAGAACGTAGACCACGGGCACCGGTTTTTCTTTCCATGGCTTTCTGGGCAATAGCCTTCAATGCATCTTCGCGTAATTCCAGCTCTGCGCCTTCCAGTTCAATCAGTTTGCTGTATTGTTTGGCCAAAGCATTTTTAGGTTCTGTCAGGATCCGTACCAAGGCTTTCTCATCCAGCTCGCGCAGAGTGGCGATTACAGGCAGACGACCGACAAATTCAGGGATAAGACCATAACGAGTCAGATCTTCTGGTTCGATATCATCCAGGGTTTCACCAAAATTCTTAGCATCTTCCTTGGTTTTAACTTCTGCACCAAAACCGATACCACCTTTATCAGAACGCTGCTGTATCACTTTATCCAGACCGGCAAAAGCACCGCCGCAGATAAACAATATATTACCGGTATTCACCTGTAAAAATTCCTGTTGCGGATATTTACGGCCGCCCTGGGGCGGAACGGAAGCAATCGTGCCTTCAATCAGTTTTAATAATGCCTGCTGTACACCTTCACCGGATACATCGCGGGTGATGGATGGGTTGTCTGATTTACGGGAAATTTTGTCAATTTCATCAATATAGACAATACCGGTCTGAGCTTTTTCTACATCATAGTCACATTTTTGCAGCAGTTTCTGAATAATGTTCTCAACATCTTCACCGACATAACCGGCTTCAGTCAGAGTTGTTGCATCGGCAATAGTAAATGGTACATCCAGTAAGCGTGCCAGCGTTTCGGCCAGCAGGGTTTTACCAGAACCGGTAGGCCCGATTAACAGAATATTACTCTTGGACAGTTCCACATCGTCTTTTTTATAGCCGTTTTCAAGACGTTTATAGTGGTTATACACTGCAACCGCCAGAATTTTCTTGGCATCAGCCTGGCCAATGACGTATTCATCAAGAATTTTATTAATTTCTCTGGGTGTGTATAATTTTTTACCCGGAACAGAACCACCCTGCTCCTGGATCTCTTCGCGAATAATATCATTGCATAATTCAACACATTCGTCACAGATAAATACAGAAGGACCGGCAATTAACTTTCTGACTTCATGCTGGCTTTTGCCACAGAAAGAACAGTAAAGAAGCTTACCATTATCATCATCTTTGTTTTGAGTATCATCACTCATAAAATGAACCTCATATCAGGGAAACTGCGCCCTTCTTTTCTTATAAATAGCTTATTTGTTTCTAACGGATCTCACATTATCTAATAAATTAGAAACCCAATATGAAACATTAACAGGCAAAATAATATTTACCTGTTACATATATAAATCTAAAGTTTAGAGCGACAGCTCACCCTTGAGAGTCCTGTTTCGCTCATACGTTCTTTAACAATTTGTTTATAACCAGCTGTTTTGAAATTGTTTTTATAACAAATCTTCAAATCGCCTTAAAATATCCGTATCCGGCGGGTGGAATTTTTGGGACTTACCATCCCACCAGTCCCTGACCCTAACCTGCGAAAAATACCTTATCAATCCCATTCGTATTCTTCCGGCAGTAATGGGTGTATTCTTTCGCCAGGGCGTAT
>JANELJ010000124.1 GCA_024511395.1 Gammaproteobacteria bacterium
CCCTCATCCTTATCCCGCCCTGGTACGGGATTTTCAGGCCATTATCGGTCGTGAAACCAGGCAACAGATCATGGAACATGAAGGCCGTTTTCCCGATGCACTGGTGGCCTGTATAGGCGGCGGTTCCAATGCTATCGGCCTGTTTTATCCTTTTGTGGATGATCAGGAAGTTTCCATGTACGGTGTGGAAGCAGCCGGTCATGGTCTGGAAACCGGTGAACACGCAGCCCCTTTATGTGCCGGTAAACCCGGTGTGCTGCACGGTAATCGTACCTATTTGATGGAAGACAAACACGGTCAGATCATTCCGACCCATTCGGTTTCCGCCGGCCTGGATTATCCTGGTGTTGGTCCTGAGCATTCATGGCTAAAAGATATCGGCCGGGCTAATTATGTGGCCGTAACCGATGAAGAAGCGCTTGATGCTTTCCATGAATTAACCAAAGTAGAAGGTATAATGCCGGCTCTGGAATCCAGTCATGCTGTTGCTTATGTAAAAAAACTGGCACCGACTATGGATAAGGATCAAATTATTGTAGTTAACTTATCGGGTCGTGGCGATAAAGATATCCATACTGTGGCTACTATAGATGGCATTGAATTTTAGACTGGATCTGTTTAAAGAGTATTAGATTAAAGAGCATTAGCATGAGTCGTATAAAAGGCTGTTTTGAACAGCTTAAAAAACAAAATAAAAAAGCCCTGATCCCTTATGTAGCGGCGGGCGACCCTAATCCTGATATTACTGTGGATTTAATGCATGCCATGGTGGACAGTGGGGCGGATATTATTGAACTGGGTGTGCCTTTTTCTGATCCCATGGCTGATGGCCCGGTGATCCAGAAAGCCAGTGAGCGTGCTCTGGTTTACGGTACTTCCCTGACCGATGTACTGGCTATGATTAAAACCTTCAGGGAAAAAAATAATACCACTCCAGTGGTATTAATGGGCTACCTCAATCCTATTGAAATTATGGGTTATAAAACCTTTGCTAAAGCAGCCCAGGAAGCCGGTGTTGATGGTGTTCTGACCGTGGATATTCCACCGGAAGAAGCGGAAGACTATGTCCCGGCTTTAAAAACACATGATCTGGATCCGGTTTTCCTGCTTTCACCCACGACCACCCGTGAACGAATGCAGCATATCTGCCAGTATGCCAGCGGTTTTATTTATTATGTTTCCGTAAAAGGGGTAACAGGTACTTCTGCTCTGGATACGGATGAAGTCGCGGCTCGTTTAAAAATTATTAATGAAGTCACAGACCTGCCGGTGGGTGTCGGGTTTGGAATTAAAAATGCGGAAACGGCTGCGGCCATTGGTAGGGTTTCTGAGGCTGTAGTAGTGGGTAGTGCCTTGGTCAATCTGGTTGAACAGAATGCTCATAATGCTGACGGCAATGAAAAAATTATTAAAGATATCTCTCAGGTTTTATCGTCCATGCGTACTGCACTGGATGCCTGATTATACACTTAATGTAACTGAACAGATTTATTTTGGCTTAAGGTTACTTTGATTTGGAATAGACTATGAATTGGTTTACACGATTATTACCGTCCATCAGTACGGACGGTGCATCGAAAAAAGGTGTACCGGAAGGTTTATGGGATAAATGTCCGGCCTGTAGTGCAGTATTGTATCGGGTGGAACTGGAACGCAATCAGGAAGTTTGTCCTAAATGTAATCATCACATGCGTATTGGTGCCCGTAAACGTTTAATGAACCTGTTTGACGAGGGTTCAACTACCGAATTATTTGAAAACCTCGAACCGGTGGATGAATTAAAATTCAAGGACTCTAAAAAATACAAGGACAGGATCACGGCTTCTCAGAAGGCTACTGGAGAAAAAGATTCCCTGATTGCCATGGAAGGTAAGATCAATGATTTTCCATTGGTTGCCGCTGCCTTTGAGTTTAAATTTATGGGTGGTTCCATGGGTTCTGTGGTCGGGGAGAAATTTGTCCGCTGTGTTAATCACTGTCTGGATAATGAGCTGCCTTTTGTCTGCTTTTCTGCCAGCGGCGGGGCACGTATGCAGGAAGCCCTGTTTTCTCTGATGCAGATGGCTAAAACCAGTGCCGCACTGGGTAAACTGCGTCGCCGGGGACTGCCTTTTATCTCGGTGATGACCGATCCGACCATGGGTGGGGTATCAGCCAGTTTTGCCATGCTGGGTAATATTAATATGGCCGAACCCAAAGCGCTGATTGGTTTTGCTGGTCCCAGGGTAATAGAACAGACCGTAAGAGAAAAACTTCCGGAAGGTTTTCAGCGCAGTGAATTTCTGCTTGAGCATGGTGCTGTAGACATGATTGTTAGCCGCCATGATATGGGTAAAACCCTGGTCAATGTTCTGTCCATGTTAATGAACAAGGGGGGCTGATCCTGCCCTCTGATCCTGCCAGTTTTACCCAACTGCAGCAATGGCTGGACTGGCAGGAAAACCTGCACCCGTCAGAAATTGAACTTGGGCTGAAACGCCTCAAACAGGTGCTTTATCGCCTGTATCCGCAGTTTAGTCAGTCCGAACAACAGACTGTGGATATGCCTTATACGGTGATCACTATCGCCGGGACCAATGGTAAAGGCTCTACAGTGGCATTGCTTGAGTCGATACTGACCCAGGCCGGTTATAAGGTCGGCACTTACACTTCCCCCCATTTTCAGCAATACAACGAACGGATCCGCATTAATCAGGTTCCTGTTGCCGATCAACTGATTTGCGATGCTTTCAGTCGTATTAATCATAGCCGTGATAATGTTTCCCTGACCTATTTTGAATTTGGTACCCTGGCGGCTATTGAGATCTTTTACCGGCAGCAATGCGATATTGTTATTCTGGAAGTAGGACTGGGTGGCCGACTGGATGCTGTTAATACCATAGAACCTGATATTGCCTTTGTTTCTACTGTGGATTTTGATCATCAGGACTGGCTGGGTGATGACCTGGACAGTATTGCCCTGGAGAAAGCCGGTATTTATCGAAACAATAAACCGGCCATTTACGGTGATGAGCCGTTAATTACCAGCATTGCTGAAAAAGTAACGGAGGAAGCGCTGGAATTTTACCAGTTCGGTAAGGATTATAACTATCGGCTCAGGGAGCAGCAGTGGGACTGCCTGCCTGCTGACAGCAGTCGTTTTGAGCCATACTATAACCTGCCTTTACCTTCTCTTGGCGGTCAGATACAGCTAAAAAATGCCGCCAATATGCTGTTTATTCTGCAGTTAATCCGTTCACAATGGCCAGTGAGTCAGGCTGAAATCAAGCAGGGTTTATTAACAACGACGCTAGCCGGTCGTTTTCAGATCCTTAAAACTGAACCGCTGGTCATTGCGGATGTCGCACATAATGTGCAAGCCACCAGGGTTCTGAGAAAGACTCTGCAGGAACTGTCAGTACCCGGTAAATGGCATATTATTGTGGGCATGCTTAAAGACAAGGATATTGCCAGCGTACTGCTTGAGCTAAAAACGGTGGCTGAGAGCTGGAGCATTATTGAACTGGATACACCACGAGCCATGCCGGCTGAAGTTATTAGAACAATCGTTAAGGAACAACTGGGGCAGGGTTCAGAAACACATTGTTTTGCAGACTTTAAGCAGGCATATCAGCACTATAATGAGTATAATAATAAGTTGCAAACCAGCAGAGGTTATCAAAACAATCTGCTTGTTTTTGGTTCTTTTTTTACAGTGTCTGAGGCTTTACGGTTTTTTGGTGAATAATATGATTAACGATGGTTATGTTTTTAGAGCAGTTTCAAGAGCGGATTTATAAGCGCTATGATTAAAGAACAGACGGATGTTAATATAAAGCAGCGCCTGATTGGTGCTATTGTTCTGGTCTCACTGGGCGTTATTATTATTCCCTTATTGCTCAATAGCGGCAGTGATTCTCAATATGCACTTTACTCGCAACAGGCGATTTACGGCAGTAATATCCCGCCGCTGCCGGCTGAACTCAATAAAAAACTACCTGAAATTGCACCCATTAAAAATGTACCACCACCAGAGGCCGTTGAATCCATACCGGTGGAACGTGTGCCGATGGTTAAAAAAACGATTAAACAGGTGACCCAGGAAAACCTTAAAGTGGTTACCCGTAAAATTACTTTCAGCAAGACGGCAAAACCGGCTAAAGTGGTACCTGCAGAAAAGTTTAAATCTGCCAGCAAACCTAAAAGCAAAACAATTAGCCAGGCCTATACCTTACAGATTGCCAGTTTCAGCAATAGCAAAAATGCCTTTACTTTGCGTGACAAGTTAAGAAAAAAAAGCTTTAAAGCCTATATTGAATCGGTTAAAACCTCAAAGGGTAAAATCTACCGCCTGCGGGTTGGCCCTTATCTGAAGTATGAGCAGATAGTATCCATCCAGAAAAAAATAGAAAAACAGTTCCAGTTAAAGAAAACCATTATTGTTAACTATAAAACCTGAGTATGGTAATATAACCTGCTTATAAAATGATTGAGAATAATAAGTGTCACTCATCTGGCCTGATTATATTATTATTGTCTTAATTGCCATCTCTACGGTAATTAGCATCGTGCGGGGTTTTGTGCGCGAGTCTATGGCGCTGGCCGGCTGGGTGTTGGCTATCTGGATGAGCTTGATATACATGCACTCCATGGCTATCTTTATCGGCCCTTATCTTAATTTACCACCGTCTATTCTGGCAATGGTGGCCTTTGCTATATTATTTATTATCACCCTGATACTGTCTGCTCTGGTAGGCAATATGATTGGTTCGCTGGTGGACAAAACTGGTCTGTCCGGTACTGATCGGGCCATTGGCATGTTATTCGGCATCGCCCGGGGCATCCTTATTGTCGGGGTGCTGGTACTTCTGGCTGGCTTTACGCTGGTACCCCAAGATCCCTGGTGGAAGGAATCGATTTTAATTTCTCATTTTCAACAACTCGCAGAGATGATGAAGGCTTACCTGCCTCCGGATCTCGCTGCAAAAATTCATTACTAACTGGGTATAAACATTATGTGTGGCATTATCGGTATTGTTGCAAAGTCCAATGTGAATCAGGATCTTTATGATGGTTTAACAGTATTACAGCATCGTGGGCAGGATGCTGCAGGTATTGTTACCTATGATCATAATCGTCTGCATTTGCGTAAGGATAACGGACTGGTCAAAGATGTGTTCAGCTCCATTGATATGCTTCGCTTACAGGGTAAAATGGGGATAGGGCATGTGCGTTACCCGACGGCAGGAAGTTCCTCATCAGCAGAAGCCCAGCCACTGTATGTTAATTCACCCTATGGTATTGCTCTGGCTCATAACGGCAATTTAACCAATGCCGAAACGCTTAAGGAAGAAATTTATAATGAGGATTTAAGACACCTCAATACCGACTCGGATTCTGAAGTTCTGCTGAATATTTTTGCCCATGAAATTCAGACACTGCACAAATTAAGGATTAATGAAGAAGATGTCTTTAATGCCATCAACCGAGTACATAAACGCTGCAAAGGTGCTTATGCCAGTGTGGCCATGATCAGTGGCTATGGCATTGTCGGTTTCCGGGATCCCAATGGAATTCGTCCTATTGTCTATGGTAAGCGCGAAACCAGTGAGGGCGTAGAATACTGTATTGCTTCAGAAAGTGTGGCCCTGGATGTACTGGGTTTTGAACTTATTGATGACATTAAACCCGGTGAAGCGGTGGTTATTACTGCCAAAGGTGAAGTATTTAAACACCAGTGTTCCGATCATCCCAGATACTCTCCCTGTATTTTTGAACACGTTTATTTTGCGCGACCTGATTCTATTATAGATAATATATCTGTTTACAAGGCTCGCCTGCGTATGGGTGAGAGACTGGCTAAAAAGATTAAGAAAAAATACCCTAATCACGATATTGATGTGGTGATCCCGATCCCTGATACCAGTCGTTCTTCGGCACTGGAACTGGCTAATACCTTGGGTGTGCGCTATCGGGAAGGTTTTATGAAAAACCGTTATATCGGCAGAACCTTTATTATGCCCGGCCAGAAACAACGAAAAAGCTCAGTCAAACAAAAGCTCAATGCCATGGAGCTGGAGTTTAAGAACCGTAATGTTCTACTGGTGGATGACTCAATCGTTCGGGGTACCACCTCCAACCAGATTGTTAAAATAGCCAGGGATGTCGGTGCCAGAAAAGTGTACTTTGCATCTGCCTCTCCAGCAGTTAAATACCCTAATGTCTATGGCATTGATATGCCTTCTGTTGATGAGTTTGTAGCACATGGACGAACGACTGAAGAAATTGCCAGAGAAATCGGAGTTGACTGGCTGATTTATCAGGATCTAAAAGATTTAATCCGCTCCTGTCATAGGGGCAATAAGGAAATAACAGAATTTGACTGTTCTGTTTTTGACGGTAAGTATGTTACTGGTGACATTGATGAAGATTACCTAGCAGCGGTTGATAAACGGCGTAATGATAATGCCAAACAGCATAAATATGCCCGGGAAAATGAGATTCTTGGGATCCATAACAGTTAATCAACGTGAGCGCCAATTAATCCCACATTGATCTGCTACCCCGCCTACTGTAACGCCTGAATTTTTTCAGCACACAGCCAGGGCAGTAAATCATCAAATGCTTCAGGCTCTGCATGACGCCCCAGCCTGGGTAACTCTGTCAGAATGTAACGGATA
>JANELJ010000125.1 GCA_024511395.1 Gammaproteobacteria bacterium
CTGATCGAGAAACAGGCATTTAGTTCAATATTTTTTAGTTCTTATCCAGAATTCAGGTTAACTTAAGTAGTTTCATTGTCCCCCCCTGACTTTTTATGCTGTATCAAGTTAATTTTTTTTGCTTGAACCCCGCTTATCCACCAACTGAGATGAGCTTGAGGGTGTTGCGCTTATCGGAGTGACTTTAGTTGTTTTGGACGTTCGACTGCGACGGCGAGAACGTTTTTTGGGGACTTCCTCTTTCTCATTGTCTTTAGCAAGAGTTCCTGTCTGTTCGGCGGTTGCTGGAGCCTGAACATCCGTTGTTGATTTAGCAACCGTTTCAGTGGTGGTTGAAGAATGTTTTGAGGTATCATCCTCTGTTTTAATCGGTGTTTTTTTTCTGACCGATTTCTTTTTGGTGGTTGCTTTTTTGCGGGTTGCTTTTTTACGCGGAGGCGCTTTCTTTTTAGGAGCCGCTTCACTATCAGTTTTAGTTACTTCACTTCCACTGTTTTCCGCTATAGCTTCTGTGCCGGAAGTAGATACAGAATCATCTGAAGTAGTATCAGATACTGATGTTTCTGATGGACTGCTGTCTTCCGTGGTTTGTGCTACGGCTTTTTTCCGAGTAGATCTTCTGGCCCCAGGAGCGCGTAAGGGTTTCTTTGGAGCTCCAGTCTCATTGTCTGAGTCTTTTTCAGTTTGAGTGCCTTCAGTCACTTGTAAAGAGCCTGTTGTTTGTACCGGGCTTGTCTGAGTAGTGTCTGTTTCCGGTTCAGAACTTTTTTCTGTTACTTTGGGCAGGTTGGCATCTTCGGCTGGAGCGATCATAATATCAGTACTGTCGGAAGCTTCAGCTGCAACAGTATTATCTTCGCCTTTTTTACCATGGTTGTCAGCTTTTCTGCGTGTTTTAGTCGAGGATTTTCTGGCTGATTTTTTAGCAGAAGGTTTCTTTTCTTTTCCAGCTGATGGCTCTTTGCTGGCTAAAGGCTCCTTACTGCCAGAACCAGCTTTTTCGTCTGCAGAGTCAAAAATAGCCACTGTTTCTTCAGTGTTAACAGCCGGCTTTTCATTTTGCTGGTTTCTGTTACTGGTTTTTCTATTGCCCTGAGGCTTGTTATCAGAACGACGCTTCTGTTTTTGTGAGCGTTTATTGCGGTTATCACGCCTGTCGTTATTTTTCTGGTTGTCCTGGTTACGGCGGTGCTGCTTCTGCCCCTGGGGTTTATTACGGGCAGCAGGTTTGGAATCAATGGGGACTGATTCTGGTTCAGGTTCTGTAGTTGAACGGTTAAACAGTGATGACCAGATACGTCTGACAAGGGTCATAGGCTGGTTGGCTTTGGCCGGCTTATTGATAGAGGTCGGCGCTTTAACCGCTGGTTCTTCATAGGGTGCAGGTTCTACAATCAGGCCATTAGCTTCATCGTCGTCTAAAACATGGTTGAATTTATAACTGTTGACCTGGTACTGGTCGGTCATATTTTCTTCATTACGGATCCGTTCGATTCTGTAATGTGGGGTAACCAAGCTTTCATTAGGGATCAGGGTAACGGTCACTTTCTGACGATGTTCGATTTCACTGATAATGTCACGCTTGTCATTAAGCAGGAATGTGGCCATATTGACGGGTAACTGGGCTAGGATACGGCCAGTATTTTCCTTCATGGACTCTTCTTCAATAATCCGTAATACGGATAAGCCCAGTGAATCAATACCTCGAATGGTGCCATGACCGCTGCAGCGAGGGCAGGTGATCTGACTGGATTCACCCAAAGATGGCTTGAGACGTTGCCGGGACATTTCCAGCAGGCCGAAGCGGGAAATACGACCTACCTGAACCCGGGCGCGATCCAGCTTTAAGGCTTCTTTCATGCGATTTTCAACGGCTCGCTGGTTTTTGGCGGGACTCATATCAATAAAGTCGATTACCACCAGACCACCTAAATCTCTCAGACGTAACTGGCGGGCAATTTCATCGGCCGCTTCAAGGTTGGTATTAAGGGCGGTTTCTTCAATATCACCGCCTTTTGTGGCTCGGGCAGAGTTAATATCAATGGAGATCAGCGCTTCAGTATGATCGATGACAATGGCGCCGCCGGAGGGCAGAGTGACTTCACGCTGAAAGGCGGTTTCTATCTGGCTTTCAATCTGGTAACGGGAAAACAGGGGTATTTTTTCGTTATACAATTTAACCTTGTGCAGATGCTGGGGCATAACCCGCTGCATAAAATCATAGGCTTCGTTATAGGTTTTTTTGTCATCAATAATGATTTCGGCTATGTCGGAACGCAGATAGTCGCGGATGGCTCGGATTACAATATTGCTTTCCTGGTAAATCAGGAAAGGTGCCTTGCGTTCAGCAGAAGCTTCATCAATGGCACTCCATAGGTGCAGCAGGTAGTCGAGGTCAAGCTGTAATTCTTCGGAGCTTTTGCCAATGCCTGCGGTACGGATAATAAGTCCCATATTTTCAGGAACCTCAAGCTGACTCATGCTTTCCTTGAGTTCAGAGCGTTCCTCACCTTCAATACGTCGGGAGATGCCGCCAGCCCTGGGATTATTAGGCATTAAAACCAGATAACGCCCGGGCAGGCTGATAAAGGTGGTTAAGGCTGCCCCCTTATTGCCCCGTTCTTCCTTATCCACCTGCACAACCAGCTCCATACCCTCATGCAGTTGTTCTGCAATACTAGGGCGTTTGCCGCGTTCCACGGATTTTTTAAAATACTGTCGGGAGATTTCTTTTAAGGGAAGGAAACCATGGCGTTCTGCACCGTAATTAACAAACGCGGCTTCCAGGCTGGGTTCAATACGAGTGATTCGAGCCTTGTAGATATTGGCTTTTTTCTGGGTTCTCTGAGTGGTTTCGATATCCAGGTTGAACAGCTTCTGACCATCCACCAGTGCGACACGCAGCTCTTCAGGTTGAGTTGCGTTAAATAACATTCTTTTCATATAGTTTTGCTCTAATTTATTGGCTCAACTATATAAAGTTTGCAGGGTTTAGTTTCTAAACGATTTTAAACGGTTAGCTAAACGCTAAAAAAGTATAACACGGTAAAGCAGGGCATATTGATCTGAATGTCAGATCCCGGGCTATAAAAATACACACCCGGAATGCTTCATCGGGATGTCTATAACCAGAATTGCCTGTCCGGGTTAGGTGCCGGAACACTAAAAAACGGGCGCCAGGCCAGTTTTTAAATCAAAATAATCTGTAAAAAAATTTATTATATTTAAATATTACAGTCCGCAAAATTCTGTTTCCTGTTTAAAGCAGTCTTTTTAAACAAAAGCTAAATAACGGAAAACATTGGAATTAAGGTTTCTTACCTGTTGTTACTTTTCCTGTAAACTTTATACAGGAGCACATATTACGTACTAAAAACAGTTACATGTTGTTCTTTGTATCTGCCGGTATTGTTTTGGACTATTGTCTGAACCTGGTAGAAATGTTGTTAACCATGAGTAAAATCCCTGAACTAATTACTGAAGTCAGGGCTAAATATCTACAACAGTCTCGGTTTACCATCATTACGAATGATGAATACCTACACAGTTACATTGTGAATAAACATGTAAAATCTGGCTGTTCTGTGATTTAACAATCGTATTATTTACTAAAATCAAGTAAAATCACGCTCTTGAATAAGTATTTCCAGATTTATCATCAGAAACAGCATTTTTTATTCCAGTTTAATATCTCTTTACGCTTAATAAGCTAAATAAAACCAAGCTAATTAAGGCTTATAACAGAGCGTTTTAACGGCCTGTTTTATGAAAACGGACATTAAAGACCGTTCCTAAGAGGATGATTAGAATATAAAAACCCTGATAATATAACAGCTAGCTGCTGCTGCATCAATGTGAATTAACATAAATATTACATGAATTCCAAAAAAATAAGTCATTCTGTCCATTTTATTAATATTGATGCCTCCAGTGCGGGGCAGAGGATTGATAATTTTCTTTTTAACTATCTGAAAAGTGTACCAAAAGGACATGTTTACAAGATAATTCGCAAAGGGGAAGTGCGGGTTAATAAAGGCAGAATAAAGCAGACCTATAAATTGCAGTTTGGTGATAAAGTTCGTATCCCTCCCATTACCCTGGCTGAAAAGAAACCTCAGCCTGCTCCCGGACGTTCATTGCTGGCACTTATGGAGCAATCCATTGTCTATGAGGATAATGGTTTACTGGCTGTTAATAAGCCCAGCGGGGTAGCCGTGCATGGCGGCAGTGGTGTCAGTTACGGTATTATTGAGGCTTTGCGGGCTTTAAGACCGGAGCAGAAATTTCTGGAACTGATACACCGCCTTGATCGGGATACTTCCGGCTGCCTGCTCATTGCCAAAAAACGCATTGTCCTGACGGGCATACAGGATCAACTCAGACATCGTCAGACAGATAAGCACTACCTGGCTTTATTGTGCGGAAAAACAGCATTCAGTAATAAAAAAGTAACTGCACCTTTGCTGCGTGAAGAACTTAAATCGGGTGAGCGCTTTGTACGGGTTGATAAACAGGGTAAAGAGTCTAGCAGTTATTTTACCCGGCTGGAACAATATACTGACTCTACCTTGATGGAAATAAAAATTGTCACCGGGCGTACCCACCAGATTCGGGTTCATGCCCAGTATATCGGGCATAATGTGGCAGGGGACAGTAAATACGGTAATTATGCCTGCAACCAGCGTATGAAAGCACGGGGGCTGAAACGTCTGTTTCTGCATTCTTCACAAATCAGTTTCAGACAGCCGGATACGGGAGAACAGTTAATTATTGAAGCTCCCTTAAGTGATGATCTGGATAAATTTCTGGAT
Organism: Gammaproteobacteria bacterium; assembly: GCA_024511395.1. Classification (GTDB taxonomy): domain Bacteria; phylum Pseudomonadota; class Gammaproteobacteria; order GRL18; family GRL18; genus JANELJ01. Next base: position 4,812 of record JANELJ010000125.1, read on the forward strand.
ACACTGGTCTGATAGCTAAGTATGACTGAGTATAAAAGACAGAATAATGAAATGACGGATTATCAATTAATAATTTTTGACTGGGACGGTACGCTGATGGATTCACAGGCCAGAATTGTGGCCTGTCTGGAAGCGGCATCCGATGATTTACAGGCTGCAAGATTAACGACATTGCAATATAAGCATGTTATTGGTCTTGGGCTGAGGGAAGCCATAGTTCAGCTGTACCAGGATTTTACCGAAGCACAGATCACTGAGTTTGCTGATCGCTATCGTTATCACTTTGTCACCGCCAATGAGACACCCTCAGGACTGTTTAAGGATGTCCGGCAAATGCTTAATTCTCTGAATCAAAGCGGTTATATGCTGGCAGTGGCCACAGGTAAAGCCCGCCGGGGGCTGGAACGGGTTCTTACTGATACCGGGCTGGCGGAATGTTTTCATGGTAGCCGCTGCGCCGATGAAACGCGCTCCAAACCTCATCCACAGATGCTGGAAGAGTTACTGAATGAGTTTGGACTGTCTGCCTGTGAGGCCATTATGGTCGGAGATACGGAATATGACCTGCTGATGGCCGGCTCCTTGGGTATGGATGCCCTAGCGGTCAGTTATGGTGTACATGATAAGGACATCCTGCTGAAACATCAACCGGTTGCATGTGTTGATAGCATTAGTGAGCTGTCGGACTGGTTCTTGAATAAATAAAAATACAATAAACCTATTAATTTACACAGGTGTAATAAACTAAATGGATAAAGATGAACAAAAACTACACGACAAGGTTGAAAAGATGAGTCAGAAAGACGGCTGGGAACAAAACTTGATCAAAGATCTGGCTCTGTCCTCCCTGAAGGAAAAACGCAGTACCCGTCGTTGGGGTATTTTCTTTAAATTTGCTTTTCTGGCTTATTTAATCGGGGTACTGGTGGCTATTGTCTCGCCGCTCGACAAAGATGCCCTGGAAAGTGTCACCAGGGAACACACCGCCCTGATTGATGTAGAAGGGGTTATTTCAGCGGATTCTAAAGCCAGTGCCGATGATGTGGTCACAGCCTTACGGGATGCCTTTGAGGATAAAAAAACCAAAGGGGTGATACTGCGTATGAATACCCCTGGTGGCAGTCCCGTTCAGTCTGGTTATATTAATGATGAAATTTACCGGCTGAAGAAAAAATACCCGGATATTAAAGTGTATGCGGTTATTTCAGATGTGTGTGCTTCAGGCGGTTATTATATTGCTGCAGCAGCTGATGAAATTTATGCCGACAAGGGGAGTATGGTGGGTTCCATTGGGGTATTAATGAATGGTTTTGGGTTTGAAAATGCCATTAACAAGGTCGGTATTACCCGCCGTTTATATACTGCGGGCGATCATAAGGGCTTTCTTGACCCTTTTTCTCCGCCCAAAGAAGAAGATATTGAGCATGCTAAATCCATGCTGAAAAATATTCATCAGCAGTTTATTAATGTCGTTAAAAAAGGCCGTGGTGATAAACTGAAAGATGATCCTTTATTATTCAGCGGTTATGTCTGGACTGGAGAGCAGGCTGTAAAACTGGGCTTGGTGGATAAGCTGGGCAGCAGTAGTTATGTGGCCAGGGAGGTGATTGGAGCAGAACACATCAAGGACTTTACCGTTACAGAATCCTTTATGGATCGTTTTGCTAAAAAAATGGGTGCTTCCATGGCAGCCAAAATTGCTGAAATCAGCGGTTTAGAAATTGGCCCCCAGCTGAGATAATTGTTCTGCTCTAATGGAACCGGACACTTTAATAAGAGATAATAATAATCGATTATTAAAGTGTCATAATGGAACAGAAACGAACATACAAACAATATTCT
>JANELJ010000013.1 GCA_024511395.1 Gammaproteobacteria bacterium
TTTTTTCCTGAAAGAAAATGCTGGCAGAGCTCATCCTAAACGAGATAAGTCTACTGGACTTTATCAGTTTGGTGTAGAACCTAATTATGGAGTTACATCCTGATGGGTAAACTATTGAAACGAAATGATAAAATCCTTAAAGACATACCTATGAGTGAAGGTTAAGTAATGAATGTAAGAATTAAATGGGTTGAAAATGTAATGTTTATGGGGCTGTCCAGCAGCGGGCATGCAGTGGTCATGGATGGCCCGCCGGAACTGGGCGGTAAAAACCTGGGTATCCGTCCCATGGAAATGATGCTGATGGGCCTGGGAGGCTGTACTTCTTTTGATGTTATGCTGATCCTGCAGCGTTCACGTCAGAATGTGACTGATTGTGTTGCCGAACTGAGTGCGGAACGTGCGGAAACTGACCCTAAGGTTTTTACTAAAATTCATATTCACTTTATTGTTACGGGTAAAGAGTTAAAAGAGAAAATGGTTAAGCGTGCAGTAGAATTATCCGCGACCAAATATTGCTCCGCCTCTATTATGCTGGCTCAGACGGTGGATATTACTCATGATTATGAGATTGTTGAGGAATAAAGTGTTTTAGTGGGTATGAATTAAGTCCGTATCAGGCTCGCCTTGTGCTTTTATGAAGACGCCGTAAACCCGTCCATGCTGCCGAAACTTCATAAAAGCACAAGGCGAGCCTGATACTAAGCGGTTTAGTTTATCTTTCATGATAAGATTAATTGGGTTTATGTATGATCAACCGCCATTAACGGTTTTAAAGTCTTTAACAAACTACTGAATAAACTCTTATTATGCTGTTCTTCCTGAGCCAGAAGCTGTTTCATATGTTCACGCTGAGTCGGCATGCTGAAACAGGCCGGGCAGCTGTCCGGGATAACCGGCAAACCGGCTGCTTCGGCATAGACAGTGGTTAAGCTTTCACGGGCGTAAACCAGGGGGCGGATTACCCGTAAGTCCCCGGCTCCAATGGTGTAGTTGGCTTTCATGGTCTGCAGCTTGCCGTTATGGAAGGCAGACATCAGGAAGCTTTCAGCCAGGTCGTCCAGATGCTGGGCCAGAGCCAGAAGATTGTAGTCTTCTTTTCTGGCCGTATTATACAGGATGCCGCGCTTCATCCTTGAGCAGAAAGAGCAGAAGGAATCGCCGTCCATAGAATTCTCAGCCTGTTCCAGAATGGCCTGCTGCTGGTAAAAATAGGGGATGCCCAGTTGTTTCAGGTAGTCTTTTAAGGGCGATGGATCAAAGCCTTCAATCATGGGGTCGACCGTGACGGCACCCAGCTGAAACTTTACCGGTGCATACTGGCTCAGGTGGTGCAGGATCAGTAATAAGGATAGAGAATCCTTGCCACCGGAAACCCCCAGCAGGATGCGGTCACCGTCTTTAATCATATCAAAATCAGCTATTGCCCTTCCCACATGACGCATCAGGCGCTTGGGTGGTTTTACATAGTTTCTTTCTGCCATATGTGTAGTTTTTCTGTCCTGGTCTTAATTGCTTTTAGTGTCTTCTATTCGGCGTATCATAGCAGATTGCGGCCTGATCATCAGTGTTCACTTTACAGGTTTAAGGTTTTACTTGAAGTGGGGTGACTTGTCGGTTAGTCTTTGCTTAGCGAATAAAAAATTAAAACCGTAATCTGGAGGAACAGGAATGGATGCATTTGTGATAGGTTTGCTGGCACTGGTTATTGTGCTGATTGTTTTAGGGGTCAAAAAAGTGGATCAGGGTATGGAATATACCGTGGAATGCTTTGGACGATATACCCGCTCATTAAGACCGGGTCTGAATTTTATTGTACTGGTAATGGACTCTATTGGTCAGCGGGTAAATATGATGGAACGGGTTATGGATGTTCCTTCACAGGAAATCATTACTAAAGATAATGCCATGGTCAAAGTGGATGGGGTGGTATTTTTTCAGGCCATGGACAGTGCCAAGGCCTCTTATGAAGTGAATAACCTGGAGCATGCCATTTTAAACCTGACCATGACCAATATCAGAACTGTAATGGGCTCTATGGATCTGGATGAATTATTGTCCAGGCGGGATGAAATTAACACCCAACTCCTGTCGGTAGTGGACGATGCCACTACCCCCTGGGGTGTGAAGGTCACCCGGATAGAGATTAAAGTTGCACCGCCCATGGATCTGGTGGATGCCATGGCCAGGCAGATGAAAGCAGAGCGGGAAAAGCGGGCCAGTATTCTGGAAGCAGAAGGTGAACGTCAGGCGGAAATTCTACGGGCTGAGGGGGAAAAGCAGGGTGCCATTCTAAAAGCAGAAGGTGAGAAAGAAGCGGCCTTTCGTGAAGCAGAAGCACGGGAGCGACTGGCAGAAGCTGAGGCCCGGGCTACTCTGGTAGTTTCTCAGGCCATTGATAAGGGCGATATTAATGCTATTAATTACTTTGTAGCCACCAAATATGTAGATGCCTTAAAAGAAATCGGTATGGCGGATAATCAGAAACTGCTATTTATGCCTCTGGAAGCTTCCGGGGTGATCAGTGCTATTGGTGGAATTGGTGAGCTGGCTAAAGAAGTCTATAACAAAAAGAGCGAAGGATAAAAATATAATTTAAAAATGCCCTCATCCTGTAAATAAATCCAGGTTGTAACTACTCAGCGTGTTTAAATTTGTTTTAGAGAGACTATTAAAATGGAACCCTTTATTATCCACCTGGAATTCTGGCACAGCTGGATTTATCCTGGCAGATCCAGATGACTTTATTTGCCGTGTTATCCGTTGCCAGTATTATTTTCTGGCGCTAGGCTCAGACGCGCTTTAAAACTGAGTCAAATGATCTGCATTTGAACCGCTGGGCCGAACAGTATATCGGCCGGACGTTTAACCTGGTAGAACCGATTGTTAACGGTATGGGTAAAATCAAGGTGGATGATTCCATCTGGAAAGTACAGGGGGAAGATGCCCCAGAGGGTACTTAGGTGGAAGTAACTGGAGTGGAAGGTGTGGTGTTTAAAGTGAAAATTAAAGCCCATTAAGGCTTCTTAAATTGTAACCATTTAGTCTATTTCAGAACACTGCGGACAGGTACGGTTAGATAACAAATAGACAGGTTAAATTTAATTCTGCGCCAGTTTAATCAACTTGGTCGTATCAATCAGCAGGCAGTCGGCCTGATCAGTCTGTTTTAAATAAGCCACTATCAACTCTGCTGCTTCACCATTTAAAATAGAATTAATCCGGTCCATAGGCTTAAACTGTTCCGGTTTAAAATCCACTACGTCATTAATATCATCAATCCGCAACGCTACAGTGGGTGAGGTACCGTCTTCAGTGACGTATAATAACACTTGGCGGGAGGATTCCTTTAAGTGAGTTCGGGCCTGTTCAAAGCGTTTCATCAGGCGTTTAAGGGTAACATTGTGTTCAGAGCGCAATATTCTTAAGGCGTGATCCAGATCGCCGTCCTTTTTCATATCCAGCAGTTTGTCTGCCATGGCATGGATCTGTTTGTGCGGTTTATCAAATTCGGCCAGAACTTCCATTAAGGTTTCATCCTGGGATTTAAACGTATCATACCACTGCCCAAAAGCGCACTTATGGGGATCTTTTGCTTTTGTAAAAGGTACATCATTAAGCAGAGAATTTTCTAGGGAAGATATCCATTCAACGTGATCTTTTTCCCGTTCATTGAGTAACTGGATAAGCTGGGCATTTTTTTCCACCCCGGAATTAAAGCCCAGCAAATTAGCAAAATCCAGCACCGGAACTGCACTGCCCTGAAATTCCACCATGCCAACCAGCCCCTTGGCCTGAGAAGGCAGGGACTGGATATTACTCATATCCTAGCTGATGGTCAGTACCCGGGCAATATCAATGGCGTAGAGGGTATTGGAAATCCAGAAAGTAAAAGCTTTTAAGCCATCAGCGTATTGATTAGAAGATACCGGCTGGGCAGAAGATTGCAAAGTGTTGGTTTGCATTGCGGTTGTAGTCATTGTTCAGTCCTGAGTTCTGGAATTTAGGCTTCTTTGATTTTTAATTGATTGGTTTTAGTCAGTGCGTTTAAAAAGTGTATCGGATTATTGAAAAAAATCTTTAATTTTCATTAAAAACACTCTGAAAGTGAATAATTATCTGATTTGTCGACTGTAATTCGTTATAATAGTCAGTTATTTTAATCTCGGGTGATTTATATAAAATTTCCGGTATTAGTATTTGTTATCCGCTTTTTTTATCACCATTTATAACTTTAGCTTAATTTTTGGACTTTCACAGTGAAAGATATTAGTAAAATCAGAAACATTGCCATTATTGCCCATGTCGATCATGGTAAAACCACTCTCGTCGACGAACTGCTTAAACAATCCGGTACCTTTGGTGAGCACCAGGAAGTATCGGAGCGCATGATGGACTCCAATGATCTAGAAAAGGAACGTGGTATCACGATTCTGTCCAAAAATACAGCCATTGAATGGAATGGTTATCATATTAATATTGTGGACACACCGGGACACGCCGATTTTGGTGGTGAAGTGGAGCGGGTACTCTCTATGGTCGACTGTGTCTGCCTGCTGGTGGATGCGGTTGAAGGTCCTATGCCGCAAACCCGTTTTGTGACCCAGAAGGCATTTGAACTGGGCCTGAATCCTATTGTAGTGGTTAATAAAATTGACCGTGACGGCGCCCGTCCTGACTGGGTGATAGGCCAGACTTTTGATTTGTTCGACCGCCTGGGTGGTACCGATGATCAGCTGGATTTCCCTGTGGTTTATGCCTCAGCCATTAACGGCTATGCTTCTTTAGAAGATGATGTGCGTGAAGGGGATATGACACCCCTGTTTGAAACGATTGTGGAAAAAGTGTCTCCACCGGATGTGGATATCAATGCTCCCTTTCAGATGCAGGTGATCAGTCTGGACTATAATAGTTATATGGGTGTTATTGGTATCGGGCGAATTAAGAAAGGTACGGTTAAGTCTAATGCTCAGGTTGTCATTGTGGACCGTGAAGGCAATGAGCGTAAAGGCCGTGTCCTGAAGGTCTTTGGCTTTAAAGGTCTGGAACGCATTGAAGTGTCTGAAGCACAGGCCGGTGATATTATCGCATTTTGTGGTATTGATGGACTGAATATTTCCGATACCCTGTGTGATCCTAATGCCGTAGAGGCTCTTCCTGCTCTGATCGTGGATGAACCCACCGTTACCATGACTTTCCAGGTGAATAATTCACCTTTTGCCGGGCGTGAAGGCAAGTTTGTCACATCCCGTCAGATCAAGGAGCGTCTGGAAAAAGAACTGCTGCATAATGTGGCTTTACGGGTAGAACAGACCGATGATCCGGACAAGTTCCGGGTGTCCGGTCGCGGTGAACTGCATCTGGGTGTACTTATTGAGAATATGCGTCGTGAATGCTTTGAACTGGGGGTTTCCCGTCCTGAAGTCATTACCAAGGAAATAGACGGTGTGATGAGCGAACCTTTTGAAGAGGTTATGCTGGATGTAGAAGATCATCATCAGGGTACCATTATGGAAAAAATGGGTGAGCGTAAAGGCGAACTCAAAAACATGGTACCCGATGGTAAAGGCCGGGTCAGACTGGAATATATTGTGCCTTCCCGCGGCCTGATTGGTTTTCAGACTGAATTTATGACTGCCACTTCGGGCAGCGGCCTGTTCTATCATAACTTTGATCATTACGGCCCCATGATTGCCGGTGAGTTTGCCAAACGTAATAATGGTGTACTGATTTCCAATGCCCAGGGTACCTCAGTGGGCTTTGCCCTGTTTAACCTGCAGGATCGCGGCAGAATGTTTATCGGTCACGGGGTGGATGTTTATGAAGGTATGATTATCGGTATTCATTCACGCAGTAATGACCTGGTCGTTAATCCTTTAAAAGCCAAACAGCTGACCAATGTCCGTGCCTCCGGCACCGATGAAGCGGTAACTCTGACTACGCCCATCACCATGACCCTGGAACAGGCTCTGGAATTTATTGATGAAGATGAACTGGTGGAAGTAACACCAGAGAGTATTCGTATCCGTAAACGCTTACTGACTGAAAATGAGCGTAAACGTGCAGGACGTGCTGCCAAAGCATGATTCGGTAATAGTTTTGTTCAATCCGGCCCGACGTTCTGTCCGGCCGGATCCTCTCATCCATATTTTCTCATGCATAGTTACCCTGTTTTAATACTGGAAACTACCCATTGTATAAAACTGGAATAACATCTACTCTATATTACATACCTGATAATCTTTAAGGAGGTTGTATGAATATAACAACAATAACACGTACTTCCATTCTGATTTTAATCCTTTCTGCTTTTCTAAGCGGCATCTCTCTGGCAGAAAATGCCAAAGAATATAATGAGCATATTGTGTATTACAATGCTTTTCCTACCGACTCACTGTCCCCTGAAATGACCAAGCAATACGGTCTTAAGCGCAGTAAAAACTATGCGCTGGTCAATATTTCGGTAATGAAAAAAGGTGCGGGTATTCCGGTTGGCGTTAAGTCTGATGTCAGTGGAGAGTTAAAAAACCTGATGGGGCAGTCCCGTAAACTGGACTTTAAGGAAATAAAGGAAGGTAAGGCGGTATATTATATTGCCCAGGTCGGGGTGCAGAGTCATGAACAGGTTAACTTTACTATTCATATAAAACCTGAACACGGGCAGGAAAAATATACCATTAAGTTCAGTAAGAAGTTTTAATTTTGCCTCAGGTCTGTATCCTTAAACTGATATTAAATAAGGAAAACAGTCCAAAGGCAATAATAATAATGCCGGCCAGAGACCGAACCCATTTTTTACGGATAAAGTTGGTCAGGCTTGCAGCAAAGACACCCATTGCAAGCAACATGGGCAGTGTACCCAGGCCAAAACTGAGCATCAGCAGACCGCCTTCAATAGCACTGCCGGTGGATATGGACCAGAATAAAATTGTATAAACCAGACCACAGGGCAACCAGCCCCATAAAGCACCCAGAATAAGCGCCTGAAAAGGGGATTTTACCGGAATAAAGCGCCGACTGATGGGTTCTATACGTTTCCAGATCATACCTCCAGCACGCTCAATATTACGCAGACCAACCCACCAGCCACCGATATACAAACCCAGGGCAATCATAAACAGGGCTGCAAAAATCTGCAGGCCGAACTGGATATTATTCAGCAGCGGCAGATTAGCAGCCATCATGCTGATACCGCCTACCAGTACCCCGGACAGAGTATAGCTGAACAGGCGTCCGCCATTATAGGCCAGCAGATAGGGATAGATGTTTTTAGGCGGCTGAGGCGGCTGGAGAGTGGAGTTAGCATTGTTTCCGGCGGTCGGATTAATGCCAAAGGTCAGGGCTCCGACAATGCCTCCACACATGCCCAGACAGTGGACACCGCCGAGTAAACCGGCAATAAAAGCCGCAAGATAGGAAATTTCTACCGGCATAATGGACAGTGTTCCGGTTTTTTGTGGCTCTTGGTGGGGAGCTTAATACCGCTAAATCCCATAATTATAATTCATAATAATAGGGGCATGATCAGAAAAGCGCTCATCCTTATAAATAGAGGTGGATTCCAGCTTGTCTGCCAGAGAAGGAGAAATAACCTGGTAGTCAATACGCCACCCCGTGTTGTTGGCCCAGGCCTGACCCCGGTTGGACCACCAAGTGTATTGCTCCGGTTCCTTATTAAGTACCCGAAAAGCATCCACTAGGCCGATTTCATCACCAAACAGCTTGTCCATCCAGGCCCGTTCTTCCGGTAAACAGCCGGAGCGGTTTTTATTACCGTTAAAATTTTTAATATCAATACGTTTATGCACGATATTCCAGTCACCGCAGATAATATAATCGCGTTGGCTCTGCGCCATTTCCTTAAGCATGGGTTCCAATATGTCCAGAAACTCCATTTTAAGAACCTGGCGTTCATCTTTGGAGGAACCAGAAGGCAGATACAGGGAAGCCACACTGAGATTGCCAAAATCCGCCTGAATATAACGGCCTTCCGTATCGGCTACGTCCCAGCCCAGACCGGTAATAACCTTATCAGGTTCTTTTTTTGAATAGATGGCAGTGCCGCTATAGCCTTTTTTTTCAGCATCAAAGAAATAGCGGTGATAACCTTCAGGTGCAAATACCGGATCGGATAATTGATCAATCTGGGCCTTGGTTTCCTGGATACAGACCACATCCGGATCTTCCTTCTGCATCCACTCAAAAAAACCTTTTTTGGCTGCTGCACGGATGCCGTTTAAATTGGTAGAGATGATTTTCATAATGTGCTCATATAAAAAACAGCCGCTATTATAACCCACTTTAGGGTATAATTCAGGCTGGCCCGGCAGGAAAATTATCAGCTTAATGGTCAAAAATAAGTATTCAACCAGAACAGAAATGAGAGCAGCATTATGCAGGAATATCAAAAACAGTTTATTAAATTTGCCCTGGACACCGGGGTGTTACGTTTTGGTGAGTTTACTTTAAAATCCGGCCGCCTCAGCCCGTATTTTTTTAATAGCGGTCTGTTTAATACTGGTGGTTCCCTGGCTGAACTGGGGCATTTTTATGCCAGAGCTCTGATGGACAGCGGTATTGAGTTTGATATGCTGTTCGGGCCGGCTTATAAAGGCATCCCCCTGGCTTCGGCCTGTTCCATTGCTCTGGCCGATCACCATAAACGGGATCTACCCTATAGTTTCAACCGTAAGGAAGTCAAAGATCATGGTGAAGGCGGCACAATTGTCGGCGCGCCTCTGCAAGGCAGGGTTATGATTATTGATGATGTGATTTCTGCAGGCACTTCAGTCAGGGAGTCGCTGAACCTGATAAATGAGGCTGGAGCAAGCGCCGCTGGTGTGGTTATTGCCCTGGATCGTCAGGAACTGGGTAAAGGTGAAGTATCTGCCATTGCTGAAATTGAAAAGAATTATAATATGCCTGTAGCCAGTATTATTAAGCTGGAGCATTTAATTGCTTATCTGCAGGATGATCAGGCGTTTGCGGAGTATTATGAGAAGGTGGTGGCTTATCGGGAGCAGTATGGGGCATGATGAAGTGTTCAGTAAGAGCTGGGATTATATAAATGTCGAAGCGGTGTTTTTTCATTTTCATGGTGTAGGTTGGGTGTTGCTGGTTTAGGTTTGGGGCTTTTATTGGGCGTTTGACTACTACTCTTTTTTTGGCTATCTGTAAGGCTGTTTCTAATAACTGGTTGCTGTCGGTGTCATCGCCGATGATTTTTTGCAGGGCCAGCATTTCTTTTTTGACCTGGGCGGATTTTTTTCGGTGAGGGAACATGGGGTCCAGATAGACTACATCGGGCTGTTTAGGCCAGTTTTTAATGGTTTCTTTGGTCAGCTTGCGGGCATCGCTAAATTTAAATGTCATTCTTTGAATTATTTCTTTAATATCCTCATGGCAGTTTTCATTAGAGAGTGCATGCTCCAAGGCATCGCATAATAGTGCTGCAGAGACCGGGGAGCGTTCCATTAAAATCACCTGTGCACCCAAGCTGGCAAAAACAAAGGCGTCTTTGCCCATACCGGCCGTGGCATCCAGAATAAGCGGTGTAGAGATTTTATGAAAGCCAATGGCTTTGGCTATGGTCTGTCCTTTGCCGCCGCCGAATTTACGGCGGTGCTCAACGGCACCGGAAGTAAAATCTATAAAAACCGGACCAAATAACTGTTCTTTGCTGAGCAATTGCAGTCGTTCTGGGGTGAGTTGCAGATAAAAGGCTTCTGTGCTTTCTGTACAATATTGCAAACACCACTGCTCAGCCAGTGTCCGGGCTTTCTGTGCCAGTAGCGAATCAGATGAATTGGAAGGCAGCAATGGAAACATACATGATCAGTATTTGTTCATAAATAGACACCCTCTCCCTCCGGGAGAGGCAGGGGTGAGGGGCTTTTCTGAGGCAAAAAAAAGCTGCAACAGAAAACTGTTACAGCTTTTTTTAAACCATACTTCTAAAACTAAGTTTTTATAATAAAAAATTAGTTAGCAGTATTGATATCGATAACTACACGACGGTTCTGAGCACGACCTTCTTTAGTTGAATTATCAGCAACAGGCTCGCTTTCACCTTTACCAATAACAACAAAGTCAGCAGTAGCACCAATAGATTTCAGGTAATCAACAACGGCCTGGGCACGACGCTCAGACAGTTTCTGGTTATATTCTTCAGGACCGGTGCTGTCAGTATGACCGATAACTTCAACGGTTTCAGTACGGTGACAGCCTTCAGGCAGTTCTGCAAGGATAAAGTCGCGTGCGGCGGCTAGTTTTTCTTTATCAATATCTTTGACAACTGCGCTATCAAAGTCAAAGTGCAGGTCTTTCAGTACAATAACATCTGGGCATTTTGGTGGGTTGTCAGTAACAACCACTTCTTTCATGTCGTTTTTAACAACAATTTCAGAAACACCCATGGCTTTTTCATAGCCACATTCTTCCAGTTTTACATCAGTGGCCTTGAAACGGTCACGCCAGCATTCGCCGTAACTGTTTTTCCAGACTTCACCATATAAATTAGTTACATAGTCCTCTACAAAACCATCACCTTCAGCAGTGGCTGTTGCAGACATAATACCCATTGTTAAACCAATAGCTGACATAGCAAGAAGTTTTTTTATCGCCATAACGATTCCCTTTTTTTTAAAATGTTTTATCATGATTAAGAATAGCTTGCGTTTCAGGCTGATACAAGCAAAATTTTGTATTTCCGAGGAATTAATGACAAATTATATCATATTTTTTTAATAGTGGCAGTTATCTGGTACTGGTGGAATTCAGTCAGTGCTTATGACGCCGCTTATCGGGAAGCAAAAGCGGTCTGTAAGCGTATGAATCTGCAGTTTCTGGATGACCCTGGATGTTATAAAGCTGCGTTTATGCCGTCATCCTAAAAGCTATATGCAGTTTTGCCGTACCTATGAGTTTGAATTCAGCAGCGATGGCGACAGCCGTTACAAGGGTTTTGTCAATATCGCTGGAAAACAGCCTAAAGGTGTGGATATGGATACCTATCGGGTCTGAAACAGGGTAGCTCCAGGCACGTTACTGAGGATAAACCTGCAGGGGCGGGTTCTGCAGTGCTGCCAGCTGTTCCTTGAGCTGCAGGATATGTTCACCCCAGAAGGTTTCGGTATTAAACCAGGGAAAGGCTTTGGGAAAGGCCGGATCATTCCAGTGTTTGGCCAGCCAGCCGGCATAGTGAATAATACGCATACTTCGCAGGGCTTCAATCAGGTTCAGTTCCGCCGGGTTAAAATCACAGAATTCTTTATAACCTTCCAGCACTTCCCTTAACTGTATTTTCTGTTCATGAGGTTCCCCGGAAAGTAGCATCCATAAGTCCTGTATGGCTGGGCCGTTACGGCTATCATCAAAGTCCACAAAATGGGGACCGTCATCCGTCCATAAAATATTGCCGGGGTGGCAGTCACCGTGCAGGCGGATAATATCCGGCTGGCACTGAGCGTATTTGCTTTCAACGTGCTCTAAAATATCAGCTACAATGGCTTTATACGAGGGTATATACAAGTCCGGTAGAAAATTATTGTCCAGAATATACTGGTGAGGGCGAATAATAAATGAATCTATAGACAGGGTAGGGCGATGCTGAAATGGCCGGCTTTTACCAACGGAATGAATGCGGCCCATAAACTTGCCCAGTCGATACAGATGATCCAGGTTGGTCAGTTCCGGTGCCCGTCCACCATGGCACTGATAAAGGGAAAAACGGTAGCCGGCAAAATAAAACAGGCTGTTGGTTTGCCCTGTATCAGCCTGCTTCAGGTATAAGGGCGGAATAACAGGAATATCCAGTTCAGCCAGTTCTGTGGAAAACTGATGTTCTTCCAGAATCTGCTGATCACTCCATCGATGGGGGCGATAGAATTTTGCAATCAGCGGTACAGAATCTTCTATGCCGATCTGGTATACCCGGTTTTCATAACTGTTCAGCGCCAGTAACCGGGCATCAGAGAGATAGCCCAGGCTTTCCACGGCATCAATAAGAGTATTAGGATCCAGCCTGGAGTAATCATCAGCCAGTTCGGTGGAATCTGCAGTCATAAATGACCTTCAGTCTGTTTCAGGGAGCTGAAAAAGGCACCAATGGCCTGGCTTAACTGTCCGGAACGCTCCGGTGAGCGGAAGGCCTGCAGAACTGGCTCACGCATACCGGGGATAAACATTAAGTCAGCGAGTATGGCATTAAACGCACCCTGTCCATGTTCGGTTTTAACCAGTACTTCAAGCCAAAGGATTAATACCTCGTATTGTTTCAGACTCTGCCAGCAGCGGCCGGAAACAGCAGCCAGTACTTCAATATCCCTGCCGGCAGGTGATTCCAGTATCTGCAGTATAAACCGGGCAGGCTGGTGAGCTGACTGGCTCTGTGAGGTGGCACGAATTGCCGCAGCACAAAATGAAGCTAGTGACTGTGGATCTGTATTATGTGTTAATTCATACTCAGCCCGTTGATAAATAGCCTGGCTTAAGGTAGCTGATATGGGGTGATTTTCCAGGCAGTGGCTTAATGCCAGAAATGGCGGTACAGGCATTTGGGCAAGCGTATCAATTAATAATTGCTCATTGCTTAGCGGTGCTGTGCTTTCAGCAGTACCTTGTGGATAGCTTTCATCCAGCCGGGTGGCAAAATCCGCCAGTCCCTGAAATCCCAGTTCCTCCCAGTAGCTAAACTGGTTGTCTCCGGCAAACCAGGCCTGTGCAGGCTCATAGTAATGTGAGGGTGGCAGTCTGAGGTGCTTTTGTGCTAGGGCATGGAAATTCGTCATTTGCTCTTGTTTGGGCTGAAAACCATAAGGGTTATCCTTCATGGCACTTTCCAGAGTATGCAGCTGACTTTTATCGGAGTTTTTAATGGCGAGCAGGTACTGGTTTAAGGCATCATATAAACGCTTTAAAAAGTCATCCCTGGCAGCCAGATTCAGACGAGCCTGTTCATCTAGGGGTAATTTTATAAACCAGACAAAATGGGCTGCAGGCGAGTGCTGGTTGTCAGTATTACCGGCACTATTTACGGGCCAGAACAGTATGGCCAGCCAGGTATGCTGTAAAAAAGGCGTAGGGCAGGGGAGCTGAGTCTGTTCAAATTCAGCCAGTTTCTGTTTATCCAGGGGGCGGATATTTCTTCCAATGTCATAACACTGAAAATCACAGCCAATCAGGGTAAAGAACTGCTGAATACTATTAAGCTTATTGATTTCCATTTAAGCCTTCCATCTCTGGCCGGTTATTTTCCGTGTTCTGTAGAGTGTTCAGCGGGCTGACCAGTCTCAGGCGGCCTGAATGATAGCTCAGTAATTTTTTGCCTTCAAGAAACAATAACAGGTCATTGCCGGCCAGTTCTTTACGCCAGCCGGATAAAATAGCCAGATCCCGCCTCCCCTGAATCAGGGCATTCAGCTCTTTGCGACTGCACAGGCAGGCGGGGCTGATCTGATTATCCCGGGCTGACATATGCAGCACTGCCATCAGGCAATCTGCCAGGGCTTCCTCATCCTGGCTGAGCTTCTGGTAACTGGGCAGTACCGGACAGTCCTGGTCCGGTGTCTGCAGACCTTTCTGGATCAAAGTCATTAAGTCTGCTGCATGATGATTTAAAAAGGCCCTGTTCAGTTTGTAGTTCTGATACAGTTCCTCCTGAGTGGCCGGTGCATTGACAGATAAGGCAATCAGAGCTTCATCGCTGAGGATTCGGCGACGGGGACGGTTACGCTCAATAGCCTGTTGTTCACGCCAGGCTGTGAGTTTCTGGATAATAGCTAACTGCTGTTTTTTTAAGCGGTTTACGCCCCGAATTTTGCACCACATGGTTTGCGGAGCAGGGGCATAGGTTGAACTGCTGGAGAGAAAGTCAAAATCATCCCTGAGCCATTGTAATCGACCCTGTTGCTCCAGTTGCTGTTTCTGAATGGGATAGAGTTCAGCCAGGTGGCGAACATCATCGGCAGCATAAGTGAGCTGTTTCTGTGTTAAGGGGCGTTTTAACCAGTCAGTGCGGGTCTGGGATTTGTCCAGTTCAATATTAAGCAGTTGTTTTACCAGGTTGGCATAACCGATTTGTTCGCCAAAACCTGACAGGGCCGCCGCAATCTGGGTATCAAAAATGTTTTCAGGTACAGAACCCTGCAGGAAATAAAAAATTTCCAGATCCTGGCGGGCAGAATGAAAAACCTTGATTATTGCCGGCTGATACAGCAGGTTCATTAAAGGTGTTAAATCTTTAAGTGCAAGCGGGTCAATTAAAGCCAGTTGCTTGCCGTCACAGATCTGCACCAGAGCCAGTTTAGGGTAATAGGTGGTCTGCCGTTCGAATTCCGTATCCACAGCCAGAAAGTTACTGTCAGAAAAGGTTTTGCAAATCTGGCTTAAAGCCTCCAGCGTATCAATAAATTGAACCTGCATTAAATTCCTTAGTTTAAAAAATATTGTTATATTAACTTATATTAACAATAGTTGGTAATAAGAATTCTGAAATAAGGCCTGAAATAAGGAAAGTCATATGGATAATTATAAAAACATTCTTGTTGCTGTGGACTTATCGGAGGACTCAGAGCATGTCTGTCGTAAAGCCCTCAGACTGGCACAGGATAACAGAGCGAAGCTGATCCTGGTGTATGTAGTTCAACCTGAATAATACCATTTTAATGCCTTTTTAATACTTCGGGTAACGCCTCGCTTCTGACCTGAGATAAAAACTTTAGTGTCTTTTACTTCATGTCCACGATAACCCCAGTCAACAAAGCACTGTTCCGGCTGTACGGCTGTAAACTGTTTTATCTGTTCCAGTTGTGGCAGTAGAGTGTGTCCATCATAAGGATTGCCAGGACAACTTTGAGCGCCAATAACAAAGCCTTCCTTGTTAGTTACCGCGATACTGGTTTTAACACCAAATTCATAAGGCTTATGAGCTTTGCCTTTACTGATACACTCGACTTCCGGTGCAT
>JANELJ010000126.1 GCA_024511395.1 Gammaproteobacteria bacterium
CTGGTCTGGAAATTTGCAAGGTAATAAGGCTTTTTTTACCAAAAACCTGCAAATTTAACACCCATAATCAAGCAATATTTCCTTACAAATCAATGTGCTATGATTTATTCAGGTCGGACTATTTACGTATAAATGAGAATCATTAAAATTATACTCCCATCCTGATCAACCAAACCGTAACGGATACGTTTTTATTTTAAACGCATCTGTGCCAGTTTCACCCAGTAGCTGGCGCCGGTGGGCAGGACGGCGTCATTAAAATTATAATGGGGATTATGCAGGGAAGCACTCTGGCCATTGCCGATGGAAACATAACAGCCCCGGCACTCATTAAGTAAAAAGGAGAAGTCTTCCGAGCCCATACTGGGCGGACTATCGCAGATAATATTATCAGAGCCGACAGTTTCCTGTGCCGCCAAGGTCGCGTATTCTGTTTCCCGCTTAGTATTAATAGTTGAAGGGTAGCGTTTCTGATAGTCAATATTTACTGTAGCCCCATAAGCCAGACAGATAGATTCTATAATCTGTTTGATCTGGGCAATCACTTTATCCTGGACTTCAGCATGAAAAGTCCGCACAGTTCCGGACAGGTGAGCCGTTTCAGGGATCACATTATAACTGTCTCCGGCATGAATACGGGTTACGGACACCACTACTGAATCCAGGAGGTTAATATTCCGGCTGGTAATATTCTGTAGTGCCTGTATGACATGTCCGGCAATTACAATGGGATCAACGGTATTATGCGGTGCAGCAGCATGACCGCCCTTGCCCTTAATGGTAATATCAAACACGTCATAAGCAGCCATAACCGGCCCGCTGCGTATGGCAAACTGGCCGACCGGCAGTCCAAGCCAGTTATGCATACCATAAATTCCATCAACTGTGTATTTATCAAAAAAACCTTCCTCTACCAGTTTTCTGCCGCCGCCTTCATTTTCTTCTGCCGGTTAAAAGACAAAATATACGTTACCGTTAAAGTCACGATGCTCAGACAGATACTGTACGGCTGCCAGCAGCATGGCAGTAGGCCGTCATGCCCGCAGGCATGCATCATTCCCTAGTGACTTGAGCAATAACTGACATCGTTCTGTTCTTCAATAGGCAAAGCATCCAGATCCGCACGCAGGGCTATACTGGCACTGCCCTTACCGGCATTAATGAAAACAATGACACCGGTACCCGCCATACGGGGATAAACAGTAACACCAAACTCCCTGAGTTTCTGTTCAACAAAATCCGCGGTTTTTTCCTCACCAAAGGCAATTTCCGGTATGGAATGCAGGTATTGTCGCCATTGCTGAAACTGTTCCAGATTGTCAGCAAGTTCTGTTATAACGGGCATGCTTGTCACTCTCTTTTTAATTAATTGGACAAAACCAGAAAAGCTTAATAAATCTCATAATTCCGGTAGCGGTTTATGATGCAGCCTGAGTTTAAGCCTGAACAGCACTTTGACCTTATCCATGCTCTCATACAGCAGATCTTCCAGATTCAGAACTATTTTATCCTGCAACGGTTCTTCATCTGTATAGATAATTTCTATATTCTGCCGTTCCAGATAATGGACTTTGTCAATCGACTGCCAGTTAATCGATTTATTAAAATTATGAATATTAAAAACAATCAGACCGTCTTTATTAAATACAATTTTATAAACAAACAGGTTGATACCGCCAATCAGAAAAACAAAACTGATAATAAAAATAACGCCGGGAAGGAAACTGTACTTATAATTTTTTTTATAATACTGACGTAAAGACTTGCTTATAAAGAAAAAAACCAGTCCAGACAGCAGCATAATAGCTACCCATGCTGGAGTATATTCAATAATAAACCGGTCAGGAAATATATGCAGTTCCATGTTCTTCTGGTGTTATTTATAGCTGTAGAATAGTATCATAAAATACTTGCCGGACTTAATTTAAAACAACCATTGCCATTAAAGAGGATAGTATTTTGCTGGATTTTATATTTTTTCATAAACAGCCCTTACAGCGCTTTGAAGATTTTCTTAAGAGCAAAGATATTCCTTATGAGCATGATACCGAGTTTCAGGCTTCAGTTGAAGAATCAGGCTATACCATCAGTATTTCTGATGACTATGATCTGGATACCATTGAGGAAATTGAAGAATTTTATGATGAAATGATGGATTTAAATGAACAGCTGGTGTCCGATGAAGAAGGCAGTAATGAGATAAAAAATGCCGGCATTACGGTTAACCTGGCTGATGGTACCACGGTACTGGCCGATGTAGATCCCAATTTAATTTACAAATTATCGACCGCTTTAAAGCCTGATGAAATTTTGCAACTGGTCAATGCGATTACAGAAGCTGTTGAGAATCCTGATAAGCGGCCTTTGTGTAAGCGGTAGTGGGGGCAGGTTTTAGGTTAATACTTTGTCGATAAGAGGGTTTAGCCCTCCCCGCCTTGCTGTTCATGCTAGGGAGAGGAGTTTTAATTCGGCTATGTTGTCTGGATGGAGTTAAACAGAGCTTTCTGTTTATCTATCAGGATATTAGACGACAAAGTAAAAGCAGTTTGTAATACAAACAGGTTCACCAGTTCTTCATCCTTATCGTTATATTCTCTGATCGCTTTATTGATATCCTGAGCATTAATCAGTTGAATGACACCGATAATTTTTTTCTCAAAATCACGGATGGGGACAGTTAGTACCAAGTGGGTGTGATAACCGGTTTTTTCATCAAAGGTCCGGGTACCGCTGAAATTAAAAGACTCTTCTTTATAAACATCAGCCACCCGAATGCTTTTTTCCTGCAGCACACTGCAGGCCACTATCATGGAATTATTCGGTTCACCGTCTTTATACACCTCAATATCCGGGAAATTAATGTCCGGTGCTTTTTTATTAATATTCAGGGTTCGGTTCATCACTACTTCAAAGCGAAGGAACTGGTCGTCATGTAATGAATATAAGGTACCTGCATCAGAATGCGTCAGGTCCATTGCCCCTTCAACCACAATTGCCAACTGATTCTGCAGATTTATTTCAGTAGATAATCGGGTCGAAATTTGATTAAAAACTTTTGAACTATTAGCAATTTTTTTATGCTTTTTTTTAAAAAAGTCCCTTGAAAAATTAAAATCCATCCTTACTGTTTGCAAATAAGTATAAAAAATGCTCAACGAGGTCTGTTATCTCCATGTGATTGGATTGTTAAATTGATCACTTTAGTTTTAGACACACGTTACAAACATATTGCTTGTTTATGAGGATATGAATTATGAATACATTTGATTTTGAACCCTTATTCCGCTCTGCCATTGGTTTTGACGACCTGTTTTCAAGACTGGATCGTGCCACACGTACAGCCCAAAGCCAACCAAGCTATCCACCTTATAATATAGAACTAATTAATGAAGATAGCTATAAAATCACCATGGCAGTCACCGGTTTTGATGAATCTGACCTGAACATACAGACTGAGAATGGGGTACTGACCGTTACTGGCAAGCATTCTGAACAGAACAAAGATGAAAACCGGCAGTTCCTGCATCATGGCATTGCTGAACGCAATTTTGAACATCGTTTCCAGCTCGCCGACCATGTTAAGGTTACCGGTGCCAGCCTGGGAAACGGCCTGCTAAATATAGAACTGGTCAGAGAAGTACCTGAAGCCATGAAGCCCCGTACTATTACCATTGGTACCGGCAGAAGCACCACTCAACTGGAAGATGTTTCTAAAAAAGAGGCTCAGGCTACTGAAACTAAAGAAAATACTGCTGAAAAAGCCAGTGAAGAGCAAACCATAGAAGCCGCTTAATACCGATTTAAGCACCTCCTTCTTCCTCTCTCCCCTGCTCCATTAATTATCTTCCAGCTCGAAGATAGGGGCAGGGGAGTTTTTTATTTTACACTCCCCTGCTTTTGACATTAACTGCCTGCTGTTTTAGAATAACCAAGTAAAATACTAAGAATTTAAATTAATACCAGAAGAGGTTAGTTATGAAAACATGGCGCTGCATGATCTGCGGATTTATCTATGAAGAAGAAAAAGGTTTACCCGATGAAGGGATTGCTCCAGGCACCGCTTGGGAAGATGTACCGGAAGACTGGTTATGTCCCGACTGCGGACAGGGTAAAAGTGAATTCCAGATGGTAGAGGTTTAGCTCCTGGATTAATCCACCAGCCAGCGAACCAGATAATAGAGCATACAGCCTTCAGAAGATTTTGAAGGCCCTATCACCTCTGCAGCATAAATTTTTTGTTCTGGTTCATGCCCTTCTATGGTCTCCCCGACCGTATCACACAAGGTCACATTATTGGAAGGGAAACGTCCCCTTGCTCTGCGTTTAGGTGCAAATACCACTGCATAGTGCTGTTGTGCCGCATTGGCTTCAGGGTGAGGATCTAAAGTATAACCTTTCATATCTACCTTTTATTCCAGACGTGTTATTATTAAGAGTAACAATATTATACATACTTTTACTAAATGACATCAGCCGATCCGTCCCAGGTCCCACAAAAATTTGAAAAACATTTTGAAGTCATCGAACCGGATGGCATGACGGCGATTGAATTATTATCATCGCATACAGACCTGTCCCGACAGAAGCTTAAGCAAATTATGCAAAAAGGCGCTGTATGGCTGACTCAGGGGCGCCACGCCGTACACATTCGACGGGCTACACGGAAACTGCAGTTTGGGCAGATTGTCCACCTGTACTATGATGAGCAGGTGTTATCCCAGCAACCGCCTGAAGCTAGGTTGATCAGTGACGAGGGTAATTATAGTGTCTGGTTTAAGCCTGTTGGGATGTTGTCACAGGGCAGCAAATACGGCGATCACACCAGCATCTACCGTTGGGCTGAAGTTCACCTGCAGCCACAGCGCAATGCCTTTCTGGTACATCGCCTGGATCGGGCTACCCAAGGGCTTATTCTGCTGGCACACAGCAAAAAAGCCGCCGCTCTGCTGTCAGAAATGTTTAAGGAACGACAGATAAAAAAATATTACCAGGCCATTGTCAAAGGTGCGCCACAACCACAAACCATAGACAGCGCTCTGGATGACAAACAGGCCATTACCCGTATTTTATCCTCAGAAGCCACTGAGCAGAGTGGTTATAATCATCTGACCATTCAGATCCTGACGGGTCGAAAACATCAGATACGACGTCACCTTGCCGGTATTGGTTATCCTGTACTGGGTGACCCCTTGTATAACCTTTCCGAATCAGTATCTGACACTGCAATAAAAACAATTCCAGAGCTGTATCTTACTGCCACACGTATCAGCTTTATATCTCCCTTTGATGGACAGGAAAAAGACTATCAACTGAATGAGGAACTTTATCCCGAATATTCAGTTCACACTGCCCGTCCGGATGTTTACCAGAATTTTAACTAGAACCAGGAATTAACCGAGAAAACTATGAAAACAATTGATGCACTGATTACCCCTGAAGGCAAAATGGATGTTCTTTCTAAACTGGAGGTTAATATTCTGCTCAATGCCAGTAAGGGCAAGTTTTCCGAAGACTTTCGCGCCTGCCCCCTGGCGGTTCTGAATACCGGCAGCACGGAAGAGGCATTAAACTTCAGGTCAGCAATGCCCCGGCTCAGGCCTTTGTGGATGGCGACATGATCACCGGTATTAAGGAACATCTGTTTGCGGTATTACGAGATATTGTCTTTGTTGGTAATTTTATTGACAGCAGTAACCGCTTTGATTTTACCCGCTCCAAAGACATTACCAGTGCCATCTTCCATATTCTGCGTAATGCCAAAGTACTGGTGCCGGAAGTCATGCCCAATATTGTGGTCTGCTGGGGCGGTCATTCCATTGCCCGCAATGAATATGATTACAGCAAGGAAGTTGGACATGAACTGGGATTAAGAAAATTAAATATCTGTACCAGCTGCGGCCCCGGTGCCATGAAAGGTGCCAATATTGCCCATGCCAAGCAGCGGGTTTATAACGGCCGTTATATCGGCCTCACCGAACCGGGTATTATTGCGGCTGAATCACCCAATCCCATGGTTAATGAGCTAGTTATTCTACCCGATATTGAAAAACGTCTGGAAGCCTTTGTACGTCTGGGACATGAAGTTATTGTATTCCCCCGGCGGTCCGAGCACAGCTGAAGAAATCTTATACCTGCTGGGTATTTTACTGCATCCGGACAACAAGGAGCTGCCCTTCCCCTTTATCCTGACCGGTCCCAAGGAAAGTGAAGAGTACTTTAAACAGATCTATCACTTTATTGAAATCACCCTGGGCTTTGAAGCCCAGCAGAAATACAAGATTATTATTAACGATCCGGAACTGGTGGCCCGGGAAATGAAGAACATGATAAAAGCTGTATCGGATTTTCGCTGCTCCACCAGCGATGCATTTTACTATAACTGGAAGCTGCACATCGACAAAGAGTTCTAGATGCCCTTTGAACCCACCCATGAAAATATGGCCAATCTGGAATTGCATAAAGACCAGCCTATCCACCTTCTGGCAGCCAATTTACGCCGGCCTTTCTCAGGTATTGTGGCCGGCAATGTCAAAGTGCGTATTCTGCTGATGGTGAACACCAATTCTGATCCATCATGAACACCCATTCTGTTCTATCGTGAACACCCAACCCTGCCCACACATTGGCGTACAGTCTTTTTACCCTAAGTGTT
>JANELJ010000365.1 GCA_024511395.1 Gammaproteobacteria bacterium
CCGCATTGATGGAAGCTTTGGTTTGGAGCAGTTTAATTGCGACTATGCTGAAACGCTTTATATGCAGTAGCATAGAACAATTTTACCAAATGGAGATGTCAACATTGACGGTCTCCAAAACAACCGTTTACTGGTGGTATTCATTATTGGAATCCATTGTTAACCATAAACGAAAACAATTAACGGATGTGCTTGAAAGAACATATTTTTTCCTGAAAGAAAATACCGGCAGAGCTCATTCTAAACGAGATAAGTCTACTGGACTTTATCAGTTTGGTGTAGAACCTAATTATGGAGTTACATCCTGATGGGTAAACTATTGAAACGAAATGATAAAATCCTTAAAGACATACCTATGAGAAAAGATTATTAACGTGTCAGGCCTATTTCCATAAGTCTACTTCCTTGCCTTCTGCTCGTAGTTTCTCTGCATAATCCTGAACGTAACGCTGAAATTCAGGTTCTTCAAGATAAGCCTGTTGCAGTACATAATCAAACAGAACCTGCATATGAAAGGATTTTAAATAAGCCTCGGCTTTAAAAACCGGCTTATGTTCGGCGCCCTTCTGACCCGGTTGGTAAAAATAAATCGAGGGGGTGTACTGTATGCCCAGTTCTTCAGCATATTCCTGCTGAGACATTTTCCTGCCATCCAGGGTAATTATCGGCTCAGGGGAATTAATGTCCACCTGGGCAATGGTATATTTTTTTAACTTCTGATAAACCGGTAAGCGTCTGAATACATTACCATGCAGTTCCTTACATTCAGCGCAATCAGCCTGCTCAAATAAAATCATGACCAGACGCTGACTGGATTCTATCAATTGTTTAAGATTATCTGTTTTAACAATAAACTTTTCTGTAAACAGAGCGGATGACCGCTTTGCCGTTTTCTGCTTATTTTTCTGACTGTCTTTTTTCTGTTGATAGTATTCTTTAAACGTCGGGATATTTTTATCACCACTAGCCAGTTTTTGTTTTTTTAATAATAAATAATCCAGAACCACGGTAAACTTGTCCGGTGCATAATAACCGTTCATACGGAACATGGGCCTGCCCTGGGGATCCAGTGCCACCAGAGTGGGGGTAAACATAACTTTCATCCGGTGGGCAAATTCTTTTTCAGTTACTTCAGTTCCATCCATTAAGGTAACAGGACGATCACCCCACATATTGATTTCCAGCACGTCATAATTCTGTTTCATTTTATTGACAATATCTTTATCGGTAAAATTAACTTCCAGCATTTTTTTACAGTAAGGACAACCATCCTGATGAAAATATAAAAAAATCATTTTATTACTGGCGTTTGCATCATCCAGATCATCCGACAGATCCAGAAAGCTCTGTTTAAACCATGATGGTTTGTCATAAAAACCGGGGTTAACCAGTCCTTCTTTAAGCTGCCCCTCACCAGCGGCATTGACCGGATTGATAAAAAACAGTAAGGGTAAGAGTAATGTTGACAGGTACGTCGGTAGTAAAATATTTTTCATTATTATTTTTCCAGGTTTATTTTTTGGTTGTTTTTTGGCGATTTATAAATGCTTTAAGCTTTATAGATAGATCGGTAAAAATTTAATCAGTTCTATAGATATACTCAATATTCGCGATTCGCGGTCAAAATTCCATCACATCTCTTTTTCAAACAGGCAATCTTTCTCCTCCCCCTGTGTCAAAAAGCAGTCACCCTTTCTTAAATCAAGCGCACAGACAATATCGAATTGTTTTTATTAAACTTTTAAACAATTCGATATTGTTGGCATGAAATAAGCGTAACCTGTTATAAATTGTTAAACGGGTAAAAGAAAATGGCAAATCCAACATTATCTATTGTAAATAGTTCAACCTGAATAATACCGTTTTAAGTCTGACATCAAGCCAGGTTTAAAGCGGCTGATTGTTCTGGTTTGATAAAATATCCCATCAAACCGGAAATAATTTTGAGCCACAAAA
>JANELJ010000366.1 GCA_024511395.1 Gammaproteobacteria bacterium
GTTTTTTTGATAATGGGGTTCTTTTCATTTGAACCCTTTTTGTTGATGAATAATTGCCTGAATAACAACTATTTGATCATCAAATTGGCTTCATTTCAACTCCTAAAGATCATACCTATGAGAGGGTATTAGTTTGTGTAAAGATGGTATAAAAATCGTATAAAAAGTTATTTTTCAAAATATTTAAAACGCTCAATTAAGGGATCCGGACGCTGAGCTTCAGCAAAACCTTTAGCTCTTAAAATACAGGCTGAACACTCACCGCAGGGCGGCTGCTGGCCATTATAACAGGTATGCGTCCAGGCCATGGCATCCATTGCGCCCAGACGCTCGGCCAGTTCCATTGTATCGGATTTACTCAGATTCATAAGCGGGGTATGAATGGTGATATTATACTCCATACCCAGACGCAGAGTCTGTTCCAGAGCGCTGAGGGTATTTTCCCGGCAATCGGGATAGCCACTATAATCCGTCTGTGCCACGCCGGTTATCAGGTGTTCTATACCCCGCCCATAAGCCCAGGCACCGGCAAAGGTTAAAAAAATCAGGTTACGCCCAGGGACAAAAGTATTGGGCAGCTGCGTCTGTTCGTCCACTTCCTGCTGCACATCAATATCATCGGTCAGGGCATTACCGCCCAGTACAGCAAAAGTATTAATAGGCAGAATGTCATGGGCCACACCGGCAATTTCTGCTACCTTTTGAGCCGCTTCCAGCTCAATTTTATGCCGCTGACCATAATCAAAACTGATACTGGAGACATTTTCCCGCCCGAATTCATTGATTGCCCAGTACAGACAGGTGGTCGAATCCTGACCGCCGGACAGTACTACCAGTGCTTTTGCCATTTAACTACCTGCTAATTTTTCTACTAATCTGTTTTTGTGATTATAAGCTGTGAGATTGAGAAATCTTAACACATCCCATAAGATAGATTAATTTTATGACTTATAAAAAGCAGAACTATGAGTACAGATAAATCTCAGCGACATAATAAACGCATGCAGCGCCATAAAGAGGTAGTGGATGCAAAAATTGAACAGGCCGATATTGAGCGCGGTGTTGTAATTGTCATTACCGGCAATGGTAAAGGTAAAACCACTTCAGCACTGGGCACTTTATTACGCTCCCTAGGCCATGGCCACCACTGCACTCTGGTGCAATTTATCAAGGGCCAGTGGGACTGTGGAGAAACCCGTTTTTTTGCCGATCCGTCCTGTTCTTTAAACCGCAATCTGACTACATTTACCATGGACACCGGCTTTACCTGGAATACCCAAGACTTTGACAGTGATAAACAGGCCACCGAACAGGTCTGGCAGCAGGCTTTGCCGTTTTTCAGTGATCCCGACTGCCGCTTGATTGTGCTGGATGAAATCAACTATATGTTTAAATATAAGTATCTGGATATTAATGATCTGCTGCAGGCCATAGACAATCGTCCTGCACAGCAGAATATTATTATTACCGGCCGCGGTGCTCCCAAAGCACTGCTGGATATTGCCGATACTGTAAGCAAGATTCAGCCAGTAAAACATGCCTTTAACCAGGGCATTAAGGCCCAGGAAGGCATTGAGTGGTAAAACGGATATGACCGGAACGAAACCACACTCTAAACACTGCTTTCCCGAAGCCGAAGTCCGCGGTGTTTACCATGCCATCCACGACCATGTTGAACAGGAACGACTGAACACCGCCGATGCTCTGCAGCAGCGCCGGGATGAATTTATGAAACTGAAAATTGAGGGTATTCTGGAATGTTCCGAACTTCTGGTGGTTTCCCTGACCAGTCAACGTGAACAGTATATTCTTGGCCGACGCACCATACCTGAAATGGATATCGCCTCCGTGGCCTGTGCGATACAGAATATGTGGCTGGCAGCACGAGCCCAAGGCATTGGTCTGGGCTGGGTGTCTTTTTTTGAACCGGAGGTTCTGGCCAGCTTAATTA
>JANELJ010000367.1 GCA_024511395.1 Gammaproteobacteria bacterium
CAAGAAAATCAGACAAAGAAAAGACTTAACACCAGATAAAGCGAAAGCATGAGCCCGGTAAAAGCAATACCGATGGTACTCATAAATAGATAAACCTGTTTCATACTGGCTTCCTTAAATCTGATCGGTTTTTTTTCTTATCCGTTTTCTAAACTATAAAATGATTAAGCTATGAAGTCTGCAAGACAAGTCTGATCCTTTTGTAGGAATGATTTTATTATCTGTAGGACTCAAGCTGAATAAAGCAGTTGAACAAAACGCTGTACATTTACAATGTATGAATAGAAAAGCTAATTAAAAGTTAATTCGAAAAAGGTAAAGACAATGGATTTTAATTCCCTCACTAAAGAACAGCAGGTTATGGTAGCCATGCGTAAAACCCTGGCCAATATCGTTAAGGATACTACACCTTCCGACCCGGCTCTGGTTCACCCCTTAAGTAAAGATACTGTAGAAGATATTCGCGCCTGCTTTGCACTGATTTCAGCTAGGGAAAGAGAATTAATGGAAGAACTGGGTATAGAAAATAAAGCCCGTCCGTTTTTTACGGATGAAGTAAAACCAGCTGAAGTGGTTAAATTTAAAAAGAAATAATATACGTGAGGTTCCTTCTCCCTTTGGGAGAAGGTCAGGATGAGGGGGCTTTTAAAGCGGTAACTATTTGTTTATCTGTTATTTATCTGAACGCTTATGCTTTGAACGGCGCTTTCGTTCAGGCAGTTTAAAATTGATAATGGATTTAACTACTTCATTATAAGAAATTTTGTCCAGACTCTGGTATTTAGCCACTGTTTCATTAATAGTACCGTGTACATTCTCAATAGGGGCTCGTTCCTGAGCTTGCTCACCAAAGCGGGCATCCTCATCACTTAAAATGGTGGTATCGGCCAGATTCTTATCGGCCAGTAACTGTTGCAGACCATAAATCCCACCCACCTGTACTTTAATTTCCTTAGCATGAGGTAGAGGGCTGTTGGCCTGAGTGATCTGCAGGGCAAAGCGGGCATTGGCACGAAGGTTGTCCAGTAATCTTCGGCACTGCTGCTGGGCAATGGCATCTTTACAGGCAAAGGCTTCCCGTTCTGCGAGTAATAACTTTTCAGCCTGTTCACACTGGCCGTAACGCAGTAACAGCAGTTTTTCAAAGTAACAGCGGGTCGGGTTCATTTCCCGATACGCTGACCGGTACTGATCCTCGTCCATTACTTTTCCCATTCCTTGAGAATAGGCTGTTCTCTGTGTTCTCCGAGCTTTTCTTCAGCATCCAGGGGATTGTCCGCAAA
The DNA here is from genome assembly GCA_024511395.1 of Gammaproteobacteria bacterium. Lineage (GTDB taxonomy): Bacteria > Pseudomonadota > Gammaproteobacteria > GRL18 > GRL18 > JANELJ01. The sequence goes on from JANELJ010000367.1 coordinate 1,284, forward strand.
AATAACCTTGAAGGTATCCTGTGGATCATTGTCAGGGTTCATACGCTGCTCCCTGGCGTAATTGCGAGCTTCCTTATAAGTCTCAAATTCATCCAGCATTTCCATGGGCTTAACCAGGTTAGCAACAGTGGGTGAAATTTTGTAAACGAAATAAGAGGCCATAAATAAAAATCCTTAAATAAGCAATCAGATGCTGTATTTTAACATGTTGTGTGAGTACGAACTATTTATTGTATATTCTGGCCGATCATGAACACCCATTCTGATCTCATCGTGAACACTTTTACTGTTTTTCCAGAATCAGTGTTCACGATGGTTCAGAATCTTTTCCCACACATTGATATTCAATAACTGCTAACCTTCCTGATTTTTTATTAGGGAATGGTTATGCCAACAAAGAGACTATCAATGCGACAATTACGAACAATATTAAGGCTCAGACTGCAAGCCAAACTCAACCTGAGACAGATCAAAACCAGCCTGAGATTAAGCCTGGTTGCAGTACAAAAAATCTGCAGTAAAGCAGAAACTCTTGATCTGTACTGGCCTGCCATTGAAGAACTGGACGATCAACAACTGGCCAGCCGGTTTTACCCCCAAGCCGATACCCGGGTTTCCAGCGCATTTCAGCTTCCTGACTGGTCGGAGGTCTATCGGGAACT
>JANELJ010000368.1 GCA_024511395.1 Gammaproteobacteria bacterium
AAAGAACCTCAATAAGCTCCGGCTTTTGTGGCTCAAAATTATTTCCGGTTTGATGGGATATTTTATCAAACCAGAACAATCAGCCGCTTTAAACCTAGCTTGATGTTAGGCTTAAAACGGTATTATTCAGGTTGAACTAAATAACTGCTGGGTAATTTCAATTACTTCCATTACAACATCTTCAACTTCACCGGCCAAGCCCAGTTTGCAGAATGATGGAATGGTATTCCAGTCTATCTGGGCATCCGGATCATCGGTGCCTTTCATGTTTTTCAGCTTGGCGACAATAACCACATCTACATAATCAACTGTGTCGCTATTATAGCTGTAATTACTGTGTTCTTTAGCTACCCTGACCATTTCTTCAGAGAAGTTCCAGCTTTTCATAATGGATGTACCAATGGGACCGGACAGGCGTTTGAGGAGGGAGGCAAAAATTTCTTCATTCTGTAACAGGGCCGGGATTTCTTCGGCACGGGTTAGGATGGGTAAAGCACCAATATTATGTACCAGACCGGCCAGCATGGCCTGATCAGGTTTCAGTTTGGTAAAATGGCTGGCCATAACTTAGGCAATAGAGGCTACCTGGGTACTCTGGGACCAGATGGACTGCATGTATTTTTCAGTAATTGGATGGGTGGCCTGAAAGATCTGTTCCATAGCCATGGTGGTTACCATGGATTTTACCAGTGTGTGTCCCATACGGGTAATGGCCTGATCCACCGTTTCGGTTTTCTGGCTGCCGCGCAGTAATGGACTATTGGCTACCTGAATCATCTGGGCAGCAATGGCCGGGTCTTCAGAAATAACGGTGGCTATCTCTTTGGCACTGGCATCTTCATCGGATACCGCATCACGTATTTTCAGTGCAATTTCTGGCAGGGTAGGCAATACCAGCTTCTGTTTTTCCAGGTCATCCAGTAATGCGACGTAAAATTTATCTTCAAGAACCTTGTTGCTCAATTTGGATCCTTTTTAAACAATAGATTAACGGCCTGTCAGTATATATAGCACAATGTTCGGAAATCGCCAGTAAAATTTAGCATGCCTGTTTTATTCAGTTGCAACAGAATAGGGCAGATTCTGTATGTTTAACGGCTGCTGCATGGCCTCGTCCAGGAAAATATCCTGCCTGTCAACGGCATCATTGGTGATAACGGCCAGCAGAGTCACTTCTCCCGAGGCGGAGAATTGTGCATCGACAATATTGCCTGCACCCTGACCGCTGGTTGAGGAGGAGGAATAGAGGCTGGCACCAGGTTCCGGCAGTGTTTCACTCTGACAGTGTGCCAGATACATACGGCGTTTTAATTTGCCCAGGTACTGCATGCGGGCGATGACTTCTTGGCCGGTATAACAGCCTTTTTTGAAGTTAACCCCATTGAAGTGCTGCAGATTGACCATTTGAGGAATAAAGCTGTCAGCGGTCTGAGGAAAAACATTGGGTATGCCGGCTTTAATATTCAGCAGACGCCACTGTTGAGTAGAAAGTAGTTCAGCCTGCCCGGTTAATGAGCTCCATAAAGCTTGAATGGCATCAAAATAGCCCAGACATTCAAAACGAGGTATATCCCCGGCCAGACGCAGCAGAAGCATATCATTGTGCTGAGTGACCATATTGGTCTGCTCAGGAATAGTAAAGCCGGCATTCTGCAACACCTGTTCGGCATTATTTCCGGCCAGACCGATTTTTATAATATCATCACTGACATCGTTAAGTTCGACCTTACTCATCAGAATAAACATTTTCAGACGTTTAATATTCTCCGCCAGCAGTCCGTAAGGCAGTTGCAGTAACAGGCTGTCATGATTTTGTATATTATTCTGTATAATATGAAACAGGGCACGCATACGGCCTTTAGGTGTACACAGGGCACTAAGTTGAGACAGGCTGGAACTGATTGCATTTATATCATTGGTTAACTGCCCCTGAAGATAGGTCAGT
>JANELJ010000127.1 GCA_024511395.1 Gammaproteobacteria bacterium
CTTTTGTGGCTCAAAATTATTTCCGGTTTGATGGGGTCTTTTATCAAACCGGGGCAATCAGCTGCTTTAAACCTGGCTTGAAGTCAGGCTTAAAACGGTATTATTCAGGTTGAACTAATTAGGGAACGCTGCAGGTTTTTAGCCATAACCACCCCGATAATACAACTGTTTTCGTCAATATGACCTGCCAGGCCTGCCATTTGCTGCTGTAGAAAAGCAGAGGTTTTAGGTACCTTGAATAACACTAGGTCATATTGCCTGTTCAGGGCTTCGGTACTTTTTATAAACTGTACCTGCTGCATAAACTGCGAACAATTAGCCTGAATATTGGTTTTTATAGCCTGATGACTGACAAAAGAATCACTTTGAGTATCACAGCCGTACTGAGCAAGGCTGACCGTCAGGGCACTGAAATCATCATTAAGGATCAGGATACTGGCCTGAGTGAGTTGCTCTGCTGTCATCTGCTCATTAAGATGATTCAGAAGATAAGTATCAGCAGTGTTCCAGGCCTGCAGGTTTTTATCCTGATCCGGAATGCATTTAAGGTGAAATGAACCAAAAGGATTGACGTACACCAACATCAGTCAATCACCTTTTTTCCCTTAATGCCCAGCTCCTGGATCCCTCTAGCCCGACTGACAAGGTTACCATTGCCACTGACCAGACGATTATGTGCCGTAGTATAGGAGCTTTTTGCCTTATCCAGATAAACCCCGATATTTTCCAGTTCTTCTACAAATAATGAGAACTTGTCCAGCATATCCCCGGCCCGGCGGGCAATTTCTTCCGCATTGGACTGCTGACGGTCATAGCGCCAGAAATTTTCAATGGTACGCACCGTTGCCAGCAGAGTCGTCGCACTGACCAGAATGATCTTTTTCTTAAAGGCTTCAAAAATCATTTCCGGTTCTTCATTTATGGCCAGCATCAGAGCCTGTTCAACCGGCACAAACAATATCACAAAATCCAGTGACTGCAGACCTTCCAGAGAGGCATAGTCTTTTTCAGACAGCAGACGGATATGATTTTTAAGTGAAGCAACATGCTGTTTTAAGGCTTCCTGCCTGTCATTATCTTCCACTGCCGCTGCATATTGAATATAGGCTTTTAAGGATACCTTGGAGTCAATAATCACCGATTTCTGATCCGGCAGCTCTATCACCACGTCCGGCCGGAACAGCTTATTGTTTTCGTCCCGGTAACTCGGCTGTATATGGTATTCGAGCTCCTTTCTCAGGCCGCTATTTTCCAGCAGATTTTCCAGGATCATTTCGCCCCAGTTACCCTGAAACTTAACATCGCCCTGTAAAGCCCGGGTCAGATTTTCGGTATCTTCGCTGACTTTCTGATTGAGACTGGACAGTTGTTTAACCTGCTCAGACAGACTGACTCTGTCTCTGGAATCCAGCTCGTGGATCTGCTCCACCTTACGTTTAAACTCGCTGAACTGCTCCTTAAAAGGGGTTAATAGCTGAGTAAGTTCCTGCTGACTGGCCTGCTTAAGTGTCTGACTATTATCATTAAATATTTTATTGCCTAGATGCTCAAACTGCTGAGTAAGCTGTTCTTTTGACTGTTCCAGATTTTCAATCACCAGTCGGCTGGCTTTAAGCTGTTCTTCTGCCTTAATACGGGTTTCTGACAGTTCCTGCCGGCATTGCTGGTACTGAGCCTGTAAATCTTGGTATTGCTGTGCTGACTTTTTTAGCTCATCTCTGTAGTCATTAATCTGTGCCGCCCGGATTGCATAAATACCTTTCAGTTCATGCAACTGGTTAAGCTCGCCAATTTTTTTTACTAACAGTCGTTCTCTATCCTGCAACTGATCACGCAGCAGATCCAGTTCATTTTCCAGGTTTTCAATATCCAGCTGCAGTAACTGCTGCTGGCTGTCATTTTGCACTTTAAGCTGACTGGCTAACAACTCAATAGCCTGTGCCTTTTGCTGACGAAAATAAAACCACAGGATAATAAAGGCTAGTAACAGCCCCATACCAAAAGCCAGAGCCAGATGTATTTGTTGTTGGTCAATCTGCACAGTTAACAGGCTCGTTAGTTTATTCTATTGGATTCGATGAGTATTAACGTCTGGATGCAACCAGTGATTTAAACAGACTGGAGAGCAGGTAAACCACACCGGCAACCAGAATAATCGTGGCACCGGCTGGCAGATCCGGCTCATAGGAAAGGTACAGCCCGCTGCTGGTAAACAGGCTTCCCAGTAATACCGCCAGCAGCATCATGGCACCAATAGACTGTACATATTGTCTGGCTATGGCTGCAGGCAGGGTTAACAGGGCAATCACCAGGATCAGACCAACAACCTGAATCAGTAATACCACAGTAATAGCCACCAGACAGAGCAGCAGCAGGTAAAACAGGTTAACGTGTACACCACGAACTGTTGCAAACTCAATATCAAAAGAAATGGCAATAAGCTGTTTATAAAACAATACGACAAAAGCAAGAGTAATCAAATCCATAAACAGCATAATATACAGCTGCTCCCTAGAAATAATCAGGATATTACCAAACAGGAAAGACATTAAGTTGACATTATAACCATCAGACTTGCTGATAAAAATAATACCGATAGCCATACCGACTGCCCAAATAGCGCCGATAGCCGTATCTTCCTGGTGCCGCCATTTCAGTTTAATAATGCCAATAATAACGGCAGCCAGTAGTGCTGAAATAATAGCGGCAATAAAGGGGTCATAACTCAGATAATAGGCAATCCCCATACCACCCAGCACCGAATGGGCAATACCACCAGCCATATATCCAATACGGTTAACCACCACAAAGCTACCGGTCAGACCGCAGCCAATACTGGCCAGAATACCACCTAATAAAGCATTCTGTAGAAAACTCTGGGTCATCAGAGTATTTAAAAAATCCATTATGCTGATTTTTCCACTTAAGTTATCCGCCTAACGTGAATGAAGATGATGAATCTCACTGACATGATCACCATAAAGTGCGTGAATCGTATCACTTGTTACCGGTGAGGCATCATGACAGACCAAGGTTTTATTCAGACAGAATACCCGGTTAATATAATCCGATACAAAGCCGATATCATGAGAGATAATTAAAATGGTCATGCGCTGATTAATGTCTTTAAACAGATCGAAAATATCTTTTTCAGAACGCTGATCAATATTCGCGGTCGGTTCATCCAGCAGCAAAATCTCAGGCTCTGTCGCCAGAGCCCTGGTCACCAGTACTCGCTGCAGCTGTCCACCAGACAGCGCCTGTATTGAGCGATGAGCCAGATGCTGGATTTCTGTCTCCTGCATAACCTTATGAGCAATCTCTCTGTCTTTTCTGCCATAACCGACAAAGGAACGGGTTATACCCAGGCGGCCCTGTAATACGGTATCCAGTACGGAAATAGGAAAATCGCTATTAAAATTGGCGTATTGTGGGACATAACCAATCCGTTTTCGATGTTTTTTTATGGACTGACCAAATAAACGGATAGTGCCGCTCTGAGTTTTATACAGCCCCATAATCAGCTTCAGCAAAGTGGTTTTACCACCGCCGTTAGGACCTACCAAACCGGCAAAATCACCGAATTCAATGGTCATATTAATATTTTCCAGAATCGGCAGATCATTAAAGGAAAAATTCAGATCCCTGATTTCTATGGCAGGTGTATTATTCATAATAATAGATTATACAATAATATCGGCCATTTATTGTCTAAAATAATGAACGATTTATTTTATCGGCAATGTCCTGCATATTGTGAATATAATCATAAGCCAGCGGGTCGACGGTCAATAAACCGGCATTCAGGGAGCGGGCTATAGTTTGGGCAATAACCGTATTAAACTGTTGTTCTATCAGAATATTCGGCACCTGTTTAGCAGACATTTCACTGATAAGAGCGGCAATCTGTTTGGCTGAAGGTTCCTTGCCGTCAATTTCAATGGCCCGCTGAGTCAGATGGTAGCGGTTTGCAAAATAGGAAAAAGCCGGATGAAAGGTGAGAAATTCATGTTTATCGGTTTTAGAGAAAAGGTTGGCAATGCTCTGATCCAGTTGTATTAACTGCTGTTCAAGCTGCCTGAAATTCTTTTCAAACAGAACAGTATTAGCCGGCTGTAATTCACTGAGTGCATTGTAAATAACTCTTGCCTGCTCAATAGCCAGTATGGGAGATAACCAGGTATGCGGATCCCATTGTTGATGGGCTTTATATTTATCAGAGTCATGCTGATGAGTCTGCTGTAATAATAGTGTTGTCTCAGGCCGGGTATTAATCACCTGGATAGCAGCGTTTAATGAAGTCAGGCGTTTTATCCAGACCTGCTCAAACGGCAAACCTATAGTAAAGTAAACATCGGAACCGGAATAACGGGCCATTAAGCGAGGTGACGGCTCAAAAGTTTCCGGCGACTGTCCGGGCTTAACCATAACCTGCACATTGACCTGCTCTCCACCGATCCGTTCAACAAAATATTTCTGTGGGAGTATAGAGACAAAAACATCCACTTTCTGTGCAAAAACCGACACGTGAAGAAGTGCAGAAGAAAGCACGACAATAAAAACCAATAATCTTAACATAAGCATTTATTCATCCTGTGTATTCTGAGTCCGGCTATGTTCAGGAGTACTGGCCAGCACTTCCGCCATCGCGCGGTACCAGCAACTGCGGGTCAATACGCCGCTTAAAAAGATTCATACGCCAGTCCAGATGTGCACCGGTTGCCCGGCCTGTGGCTCCAACCTCAGCAATTCATCACCCTGTTTCACTTTATCGCCGGTTTTAACCCGCAGTTTACTGAGATGCAGAAAAGCCGATGACAGACCGTGATCATGATCCACTATCAGAGTTCCGCCGGAGTAAAACATATCCCGAAGCGCAAGGGTAACAATTCCTCCGGCAGGAGCATGCACTTCAGTACCGGTTGGTGCCGCAATATCCACCCCGTAATGAGGCCATTTGGGTTTACCGTTTAAGATTCTGCTGACTGCCGTAAACACCGCTGATGGAGCCAATAGTGGGCCTGATAAAAGGTGCCATAAAATCACGTCGTTCATCATCACGGGTACAGGCCTGTCTGGCCAGTTGCTGTTCTTTTTTTATACGGGCACGCATTTCTGGTTTCACCGGTGTTACTTTTGGGGGCGGTAGTCCATCTATGCGCTGAATATTGTACTGTCTTTTTTTAATATTCAGAGTGGTATCAAGGAGTTCTGTATATTCAGGCGAAGTTATTTTAAGGCTGATCTGCAGAGGTTCGTCACGGTGAAAACCAATAAGAAAAATCCCCTCGTGGGAAACACGCACAGACTGGTTATTAAAATAAACCCGGTTTCCGGGGGTAGTTTTACCTATAACCAGACCACCCTGGATAAAGTGACCATCCAGTTTGGCATGAGGTAACGAAAGGATTTCAGCATAAAGGCTGGAACTGAAAAACAGCAGAGCAGACCATAAAAACCACAAAGGAATAAATAGCCTGTTCTGCCAGAAGTTACACTGCCTGCTCATTAAGTGACAAACTTACCTTCACGCAGTCTCTGAGCTTCCATAATCTCAATTTCATGGGCACCGGAATAGACAATACGACTGTTCGGAACAAAATCCAGGTCTTTATCCAGTCGAGTATAAGGCACTGAGTTTAATATGGTTTTCATGGCATTTAAACGGGCCTGATACTTATCATTGGAACGGATAATGGTCCATGGCGCTGAGGCAGTATGGGTTTTTTTCAGCATTTCATATTTAACATTGGTAAAATCATCCCAGCGTTCCTGGGCCTGCACATCGACTTCTGACAGTTTCCACTGTCTCAGGGGATCGGTTTTACGACGTTTAAACCGGCGAGCCTGCTCTTCCCTGGTCACACTGAAATACAGTTTAACCAGAATGGTACCCTGACGCACCAGGTCTCTTTCAAAACCAACCACACCTTTCATAAAGGTTTTATATTCCTGTTCGGTACAGAAACCAAATACCGGCTCTACCATGGCCCGGTTATACCAGCTGCGGTCAAACAGCACGACTTCACCGCCGGCAGGCAGGTGACGTACGTATTTCTGGAAAAACCACTGGGTTTTCTGTTCTTCGGTTGGTTTACCCAGGGCAACGACACGATAATGTTTTTCATTCATATAACGTGTAACCCGTCGAATGGTACCGCCTTTTCCTGATGCATCCCGTCCTTCAAATAGGATCACCATACGTTTGCCGGTATCTTCCAGATATTTCTGCATCTGAATAAGTTCTGCTTGGTAGGGCTTTAATGACTGTTCCAGTTTGTACTTTCTTACCGCTTTGGAATTGCCTTTTCTGATCATCTTGTTTTCTGCAGCAAGACACTCATTTTCCTTAATCAATTCTTCTACTGCTTTATCCGTATCATCTACCATATCATTCCCCTTAAATTCTTTGTGCTTATTATAACTAAAGTTTAGAGTTTCAGCTCCCCCAAAAAGGAGAATCATTTAAAATTTATTGATTACCTCAGTTAACCGATAGTCCGTAACAGGAACCGGGTATCCCTTGCTGAAGCCGCCGTGA
>JANELJ010000014.1 GCA_024511395.1 Gammaproteobacteria bacterium
AGGTCGGACTGATTACCGAACAGCGGTGGCTAAAGCCCGCTTTCTGAATGGCCAGTCGGTATGCTTTGTCTGGTGTGAGTTTGAGGACTCTAAAGGGAAAAAAAGATCACGTCTATTACTGTCAACAGATATGCAGTTAAGTGGTCTGGATATTAGTGTCGCTTATGAAAAGCACTGGTCGATTGAGCCCTTGTTCAATCAGTTAAAAAATGCCTGGGGCATGAAACAGACATGGCAGAAAACCCGGAAGGTGTTACATCGATGGGTACACATTATTGCTCTGGGGTATATTATACCTCAATTGCGGGCTATTAAATGTCCGGCCCCGGTATTGCGCTTAATTGATAATACGCCCTGGCGAAAGAATACACCCATTACTGCCGGAAGAATACGAATGGGACTGATAAGGTATTTTTCGCAGGTTAGGGTCAGGGACTGGTGGGATGGTAAGTCCCAAAAATTCCAGCCGCCGGATACGGATATTTTAAGGCGATTTGAAGCTCAAAACAGCTGGTTATAAACAAATTGTTAAAGAACGTATGAGCGAAACAGGACTCTCAAGGGTGAGCTGTCGCTCTAAACTTTAGTTATAAATAACTGCAAAAATAAAAATGATAAATAAAATACATAAGACATCATATACGAAAATCATTCCGGAAACACTCAACCGGAAATAGCAAAAAGGTAATGAGTTTGTGGATATAGCAACGGTTATTGGTATTGTTGGCGCTCTGGGCATTATTGCAGTGGCCATGGTGCTCAGTGGTGGCATAGTCCTGTTTATTAATGTTCCATCCATTCTCGTGGTATTCGGCGGGGCATCTTTTGCTGTTATGGCCATGTTTCCACTGGGGGTTACCATCAGCTCCTTTAAGGTTATGCTTAAATCCATTTTAAATAAACCTGATGATCCTAATGAACTGATTGAAAAAGGTGTGGAACGGGCCACTATTGCCCGTAAAGAAGGTATTTTAGGATTGGAAGGGCAAGAAATACCTAATGAGTTTCTACAAAAAGGCATCAGCCTGTGTGTGGACGGACATGAACCGGACTTTGTACAGAGAATGTTCTCCAAAGATATAAATCTGGCGGTAGAACGCCACGAGTGGGGGCAGAAATTTTTTATGAAAATTGCTGACATGGGTCCGGCCATGGGAATGATTGGTACCCTGATTGGTCTGGTAGGCATGCTGGCCAATATGGATGATCACAAAACCATTGGACCCTCTATGGCCGTTGCTTTGTTAACTACCCTGTACGAAGCTGTTCTGGCCAATACCCTGTGTATTCCCATTGCCGACAAACTGGCCTGGATTGCGGATCAGCAGCGCCTGAACCGGTCTCTTATTCTGGAAATTATCGGTGCTATTCAGGAAGGCATTAATCCCAAGGTTATGGGTGAAATGCTGCAGACTTACCTGACTGAAGGCAAATGTGCGGTGGCAGCGGAATAGCTTATGTATCCGGTCTTTCAAATATATTCTACGGCTGGTATCTGCTAGATGGAAGAAGAACAAAAGTGTAAATGCCCGGCAGGTATTCCCACTTGGGTACTGACCTTTGCCGATCTGATGTCGCTGTTAATGTGTTTCTTTGTTCTATTGCTGTCCTTTGCAGAAATGGATGTGCAGAAGTTCAAGTAGATTGCCGGTTCACTGAAAGTTGCATTTGGTGTACAGCGTGATATCAAGGCGGTGGAAATTCCCAAGGGGGTGAATGTTGTTGCCAAAGAGTTCAGTCCCGCCCCTCCTCTGCCTACAGTTATTAATGAAGTTCGTCAGAAAACCATGAATAACACCATGCAGGAACTTAAACTCATTGAGAAGCTGGAACAACTACAGGCAGAAGAAAATGAGCTGAAAGACAAAATGGAAAATATGTTTGAAGCGGAGGCCGATTCTGAAGGTCTGAAAAAATGTCTGCAGGAAGTTAAGGCGGAAAAGGCTGAGGTAGAAGCTCAGTTAAATGCCTTACGACAAAGACTTGATGATGTTCAGGCAGAGGCTATTAAGGAAAAAGACGACCAGTTAAAAGCAGCACTAAAAGAAGAAATTCAGGCTGACATGATAGATATAGAGGCGAATGATAAGAGTATTACTATTCGTATTCGTATTCGCAATAAAGGCTCTTTTGCTCTGGGATCAGTATGACTGACGGATGATTTTATCGAAATACTGGAAGTTATTGCTGAAGAACTCAGTTATACGCCAGGTAATATTACAGTGGCTGGTCATACCGATGATATTCCTATTAATACCGCCCAGTTCCGCTCCAACTGGGAGCTGTCTTCTGCTCGTGCTGCTGCGGTGACCCATGAATTATTAATGGATGACCGTTTAAGTCCCAAACGCTTCAGTATTCAGGCCTTTGCTGATGTGAAGCCACTGGCACCCAATGACAGCTCAGAAAACTGGGCTATGAACCGACGGGTTGAGATTATTATTTCTCAAAGCAAGGAAGAACTGGGCATTAAGCCTGCTGATAAAAATGCCTCTGCAGAATCGACCGCACCTGGAGCGGAGCCGTAGAATCCGTCAAAACAGAAGTCAGTCAAAGCTTCGACATCAAAGCCAGCATCAGCTAGTAAAACTACGACAGGCAACAAGCCTGTTCAGCCTGAAAATAATTTCGGGCCGGATAGTACCCAGGAGTAGGGTATAGAGGATTCAATTGAAGAGCCGCCAAGTTTTATACAATTTTAAATCGCCTGAACTATGACCTATGATTAAAAAATAATATGAATAACAATAATATAAATGACCGCAGGCAGTATTATCGAATTGATGATAATGCTATTTTTTCTTATTCCATTATTGATGAAAATACGCTTCATTCTAATGATTTGGAAGACTTAAATCAGTCCAGTGTTTTTGAAATCATTGAATTATTCGGGCATATGAATCAACAGATGAAAGCAACTCTGGGGCGAATTTGTGAACATTCCCCTGATATTGTCAGCTATTTAAGAAATCTGGATAATAAAGTGGAACTGCTGGCACAGATATGTCTGCTTCAGGATCAAAAATCACCTCTGGAATCCCGCCGGGAGATAAACTTGGGCGCAGGAGGTCTGGCCTTTGGTAACGATTGAAAAATTAAGCCAGGGGACTTTACTGAAAATGAACCTGATCCTGTCAACCGATTTACTCTGTCTGCGGCTCAAAGGCAGAGTTTTACAGGTTTCCAGACAGAAAGAAGGTCATTATCCATATCGTATATCTGTAGGCTTTGTAGACATTTCTGATAATGAAGTGGATTAGATCATCCGCCACATTATGCGCCAGCAATCCGAACAGCTACGTGCACAACGAGAAAGCTGAGGCTTTCTTCTCCCGCTTTTACCTTTACCTTTACCTTTTAAAAACAGTACCCTTTAAAAATATTTTCCTGATCCCAATATAGCAACAAAAAATAACCCTATCTTGTTGCAGGATATTAAAATGCCTATCTATGAATACCGATGTGACGGTTGCGGCCATGAAATGGAAGTCATGCAGAAAATGTCAGATGATCCCATGAAAGACTGTCCCGTATGCAAGGAATCGAAACTGAAAAAACTGATTTCTGCCTCGGGTTTTCGTCTAAAGGGCAGCGGCTGGTACGAAACCGATTTTAAAAATTACAAAAAGTCGTCAGGCAATAATTCCGGCAGTCAGTCCAGCGGCGGCTGTGGCGGCAGTTGTGGCTGCCACTAAAGTAGAACAGGTAAAGCTCTGAGAAAACTTTTATAAGCAAGCCCTTGTAGTCTGTAACTACAAAGCTTAAAATTAACGGTTTTCGATTAACCATTCAAATTACAGCTAATTACAGGAATACGGGGTATGCGAAGCCATTATTGCGGGCATTTATCAGAAGAACACATTGATCAGGAAGTGACATTAAGCGGCTGGGTGCATCGTCGCCGGGATCATGGTGGTGTTATCTTCGTTGACCTGAGAGATCGGGAAGGCATTGCCCAAATCGTCTTTGACCCTGATAATCCTGAAATGTTTATGCAGGCTGAGCGTATCCGTAATGAATACGTGTTGCAGGTAAAAGGCAAGGTGCGTCAGCGTCCTGACGGTACTGAGAACCCTGAAATGCCTACCGGTCAGGTAGAAGTCATGGCTCAGGAACTGGTGGTACTGAACAGTGCCCAGACCCCTCCGTTTCAGCTGGATGACGATGATGTATCTGAAGAGCATCGTCTACGCTACCGTTATATCGACCTGCGCCGTCCGGAAATGCAACAGCGTCTGATCCTGCGTGCCCAAATTACCCGTTACCTGCGCAATTACTTGGATGATGAAGGTTTTCTGGATATAGAAACCCCAATTCTGACCAGGGCGACTCCGGAAGGTGCTCGTGATTATCTGGTACCCAGCCGTACCCATCTCGGTGATTTTTTCGCACTGCCCCAGTCGCCTCAGTTATTCAAGCAATTATTAATGATGTCCGGTATGGACCGTTATTACCAGGTGACCCGTTGTTTCCGGGATGAAGACCTGCGTGCGGATCGTCAGCCGGAATTTACTCAGCTGGATATTGAAACGTCCTTCCTGGAAGAAGAACAGCTGATGAATATTATGGAAGAAATGATCCGCGGTCTGTTTGCCCGGGTTCTGGAAGAACAGCTGCCCAACCCTTTCCCCCGTATGACTTATGCCGAAGCTATGAACCGCTACGGCAGTGATAAACCGGATCTGCGTATTGACCTAGAACTGGTGGAAGTCGCCGATGTTCTAACAGATGTGGATTTTAAGGTATTCTCCGGTCCGGCTAAAGATCCCAACAGCCGAGTCACGGTTTTAAGAGTGCCTAAAGGCTCAGAACTGACCCGTAAGCAGATTGATGAATACACTAAATATGTGGGTATTTACGGTGCCAGGGGGCTGGCCTATATTAAGGTTAATGAAAAAGCCCTGGGTAGAAAAGGTCTGCAGTCTCCCATTGTTAAGTTTATTCCCGATGAAGCCTTAACAGTTATTCTGGATCGCACCGATGCAGAAGATGGTGACTTAATCTTCTTCGGTGCAGATAAGGCCAAAGTGGTCAATGAAGCTCTGGGTGCATTACGTATTAAAGTGGCCCAGGATATGGGACTGGTTAATCGCGGTTGGCAGCCTCTATGGGTGGTGGACTTCCCCATGTTTGAATACGATGACGATGCCCAGCGCTGGACTGCACTGCATCATCCATTTACTTCCCCAAATACAGACGATCCACAGGAATTACTGGACAACCCCGGTGAGAGCCTGTCCCGTGCTTATGATATGGTGTTAAACGGTACTGAACTGGGCGGCGGTTCTGCCCGTATTCACAGTCAGGCCATGCAGGAAAGTGTATTTCAGTTATTGGGTATCAGTGATGAGGAAGCCCAGGACAAGTTCGGCTTCCTGCTCGAAGCACTGAAATACGGCTGTCCTCCCCATGCCGGTATTGCTTTTGGTCTGGATCGTCTGGTGATGCTAATGACCGGCTCCAGTTCCATCCGTGAAGTTATGGCTTTCCCTAAAACTCAGTCCGCAGCCTGTCTGCTGACATCGGCACCGTCTGCAGTAAGTCCGGCGCAGTTAAAAGAGCTTGGGATAAAGAAACGTGAAGTTTTAAGTGATAATTAAGTTCGTACCAGGCATAGGTTCTTATTGCTGAAGACGCCGTGAATCCTTCCATGGAGGCTTTTCGGCAGCGTCCATGCTGCCGAAACTTCATCAATAAGAACTCTATGCCTGATACTCCGAGTCTGATTTAAAACTGATACTAAATAAAGTATAAGTTAAGTAGAGTAATAATAGAAAGAGGTTCTAATGGCAGGTCATAGTAAATGGGCAAATATTCAGCACCGTAAAAAAGGTCAGGATGCCAAGCGCGGTAAGTTGTTTACTAAATTAATTCGTGAAATCACAGTGGCGGCCCGTTTAGGTGGGGGCGATCCGGATGCTAATCCACGTCTGCGTGCTATTGTGGATAAATCTTTACGTGCCAATATGACCCGGGATACAGTTGAGCGAGCTATTAAGCGCGGTGCCGGTGATACTGACGGGGATAACTTTGATGAGATCCGTTATGAAGGTTATGGCCCCAGCAGTGTAGCCGTAATGGTGGATTGTCTGACCGATAATAAAAACCGTACGGTAGCCGAAGTGCGTCACGCCTTTACCAAGGCTGGTGGCAATCTTGGTACCGACGGTTCGGTGTCTTACCTGTTCAGTAAAATTGGTATTTTAAGCTATCCTGCCGGCAGTGATGAAGATGCGATTATGGAAGCTGCTCTGGATGCCGGAGCCGAAGATGTTGAAACCAATGAGGACGGCTCTATCGACGTTATTACAACAGCAGAAAACTTTATGGATGTTAAGGATGCCATGGTTGCCGCCGGTTTTGATCCTGAAGTAGCGGAAGTTACCGTGAAAGCTTCTACATCCGTTGATTTAAGCTTGGAAGATGCTCAGAAAGTGATGCGCATGGTGGATATGCTTGAAGATCTGGATGATGTGCAGAATGTTTATTCCAATGTTGAATTTTCTGATGAGGTTATGGAGCAGCTAAGTCAGTAGTGACATACAAACAGGTCCTCCCTTCCCTGGGAGGACGGGAAGAAAAAATAATAAGGGCAAAATTACCATTAGTCTATCCATACCCGAAAAAAAAATAATCCTGGGCATCGATCCGGGCTCTCTTAAAACAGGCTATGGTCTCATAGAATCCTCAGGCAACCGCTTACGCTTTTTGGAATGTGGCACTATTAAAACCGGCGGAGGCTCTTTACCTCCCCGATTGCAAATTATTTTTAAAGATATACAGCAGGTCGTCCGGCACTGGTTACCCGATGAAATGGCTATTGAGAATGTCTTTCTGGCCCGTAATCCGGACTCTGCCCTTAAATTAGGACAGGCCAGGGGAGCGGCCATCTGTGCGGTTATGGCTGAAAATATTCCGGTATCTGAATATACGGCCAACCAGGTCAAGCAGGCTATTGTGGGCAAGGGGCATGCCGCCAAGTCCCAGGTTCAGCACATGGTTAAGGTGCTGCTCAATCTTAATACTACACCTCAGGCTGATGCGGCGGATGCTCTGGCTATTGCACTGTGTCATGCGAATACCCGTAAAACCATGCTAGAATTAAAACCCGGTGTCAGTTCACGCTATCCTGCAGAAGTTTTGGGCGCGATACGCGGTAGAAGAAAAAAACGCTTCACCCTATAATAATTTCAAAAAGACGGTTTACAATAAATAATGATTGGACGTTTATCCGGTATTCTAATTCAGAAACAGCCTCCCTTATTAATGGTGGATGTGCATGGTGTCGGTTATGAAGTGCAGGCACCTATGAGCACGTTTTACCAGTTACCGGAACTGGATAATCCGGTGGTAATACTGACCCATCTGGTGGTGCGTGAAGATGCCCAGTTATTATACGGTTTTCATAGTGAGTTGGAACGATTATTATTTAAGAGTCTGATAAAGGTTAATGGCGTCGGCCCTAAACTGGCGTTGACTATTTTATCGGGGATCAGTGCAGATGAATTTGTGCAGGTGGTTAAAAACAATGATGAGTCCGGCTTGGTGCGTCTGCACGGTATTGGTAAAAAGACCGCTCAGCGCCTGATTATTGAAATGAAAGACCGCCTTAAAGACTGGCAGTTGCCATCTGATAATACAGGCGATAAAACCTCGACTGAGTCTGATAATTCTGTACCAGAACAGGATACCATACAGGAAGCAATCAGCGCCCTGATAGCCCTGGGTTATAAACCGGTTGAAGCCAGTAAAATGATTTCCAGTCTGGACAATGAAGGGCATAGCTGTGAGATGCTGATTAAACAGGCACTTAAGAATACCGTTAGAAATTAATTTAGAATCAACAGTTCACTTGTACATCCCCTCTCCCACCGGGAAAGGGTTAGGGTGAGGGGGATTTAATACCGGAAAAATGCTGGATAACGAACGAATTATTAGCTCAACCGAACTGTCAAGCGAAGATATGCTTGATAAGGCCATACGCCCTAAAACCTTGCAGGATTATGTCGGTCAGCCTTCTGTCTGTGAACAGATGGAAATTTTTATTCCCGCTGCACGCAACCGCAATGAAGCACTGGACCATGTGCTGATTTTCGGGCCTCCCGGACTGGGTAAAACCACCCTGTCCCATATTATTGCCAACGAAATGGGTGTTAATATGCGTCAGACATCAGGGCCGGTTCTTGAGCGTCCGGGCGATCTGGCTGCACTGTTGACCAATCTGGAAGAAGGTGATGTGCTGTTTATTGATGAAATTCATCGCCTCAGCCCGGTAGTAGAAGAAGTCCTGTATCCGGCTATGGAAGATAATCAGCTGGATATTATGATTGGTGAAGGTCCTGCCGCCCGTTCCATTAAGCTGGATTTACCGCACTTTACCCTGATTGGTGCTACCACCCGTGCCGGACTACTGACCTCACCCCTTAGAGATCGTTTTGGCATTGTGCAGAGACTGGAGTTTTATTCCATTGCTGATCTGTCTCATATTGTAGCCCGTTCAGCTAAAATAATGGGTGTGGATATTGAGCCACATGGTGCTTTAGAAATTGCTAAACGTTCCCGCGGTACACCACGCATTGCTAATCGTCTGCTAAGACGGGTACGGGATTTTGCTGAAGTAAAAAGCAATGGTACGGTCAATGCCAAAATTGCTGATCAGGCTTTAAATCTGCTAGATGTGGATCCTATGGGCTTTGATATGATGGATCGTAAGCTGCTGCTCAGTATTATAGAAAAATTTGACGGCGGCCCGGTGGGAATTGATAATCTGGCTGCGGCCATCAGTGAAGAAAAAGGTACCATAGAAGATGTACTGGAACCTTTTCTGATCCAGCAGGGTTATATCATGCGTACCCCCCGGGGAAGGGTAGCCACAGACATGGCTTATTTACACTTTGGTATTGAAAAGAATGAGCATTGAGAAGAATAGCTAAAATGGAATTTATCTGGCCAGTCAGAGTCTACTACGAAGATACCGACAGCGGCGGAGTGGTTTATCACTCCAATTATCTGAACTTTATGGAGCGGGCCCGTACTGAATGGTTGCGAGCTTTAGGGCTTGAACAGGACGAAATCATTAATAAATACGGTATTGTCTTTGTGGTTAGCAGCCTGTCGATTAATTACCTTAAACCCGCCCTGTTTAATGATGCGCTGCAGGTCAGATCCAGTGTAAAAAAAATGTCCAGGGCCAGCTTGGTATTTGAGCAAAGTATTATACGTCCTGCTGATAATGGTAGTGAAGAAATTCTAACCCGGGGTGAAGTGAAAATAGTCAGCCTCAGTCTGCATAAAAAAAGACCGGTGGCTTTACTGGAAATGATTTATAACAAGTTTAAATGATAACCCCGGTTATTATTTTATATATTTACGAGTAAACCTATATGCAACATGATATGTCAATATTATCCCTGATCACCAATGCCAACTTTATGGTGCAGATGGTGATGCTGGGCCTGCTGACGGTTTCGGTAATATCCTGGACCATGATTATTCAAAAGTGGCGGATATTAAAGCAGGCCAAACAGGAAGCCAATCTGTTTGAACGTCGCTTCTGGTCAGGAGCGGATCTGGTGGATCTCTACAAAGCTTTAACCCAGCGAAAAAATGCTCAGGGCATGGCCAGTATTTTTGAAGCCGGATTCAGGGAATACGCTAAATTACACAAGCAGCCGGGCATCATCAGTGAGGCTGTGCTGGAAGGGGCGCAAAGAGCCATGCGGGTTACCCTGAACCGGGAAGTGGAACGGGCTGAATCGGGTCTGCCGTTTCTGGCCACTGTTGGTTCCACCAGTCCCTATGTTGGCCTGTTTGGAACTGTCTGGGGCATTATGAATTCCTTTCGTGCTTTTGGACAGGTTGAACAGGCCACCATGTCCATGGTGGCTCCCGGTATTTCAGAAGCTCTGATTGCTACGGCCATGGGGCTGTTTGCAGCGATTCCTGCGGTAATTGCCTTTAACCGTTTCTCCTATAGTGTGGAACGGCTGGAAAGCTGTTATGATGGTTTTATGGAAGAGTTCTCAAACCTGCTCAACCGTCAGGTGCATAATCAGTAATGGCCAGAAAACGCCGTAAACCCATGGCCGAGATCAATGTCGTACCCTACATTGATGTTATGATGGTGCTGCTGGTGATCTTTATGATCTCGACCCCTCTGCTGACTCAGGGGGTAAAAGTTGATTTGCCCCAGGCAGAAGAAACTGAAGCACTGGATCCCAAACCAACAGAAACCGTTATTGTTAAAGTGGATGTCCAGGGACGTTATTACCTGACCATTGGCCTGGGCAAGGAACAGCCGGTTGACAGAACCGCACTGGTGGAACAAATTAAAAACCAGCTGCTGGTGACCCCAAAGCTATCTGTACTGGTGGCTGGTGATAACGACGTGCAGTATATTTATATTATGGATGTACTGGCCTTATTAAGTCAGGCAGGTATTCCCAATGTCGGGCTGATGACCAGAACTCTGGACGAGCAGACGCAAAATTAAACATGATTGAATGGATAAAAGAAAACAGTATTACTTTTACCATTGCCGTCATTTTGCATCTGCTGTTTATTGGTGCCTTATTATTTAACTGGGAATATGATAAGCCCAAACAGATAGTTCTTAAAAAGGGTGATGTGATCCAGACCACTGCTGTGGATGCTAATAGTTTTAATGCCAAAATAGCGGAAACTGCAGAGCGGAAAAAAGCAGAGCAGCAGCGTAAAGCGGCTGAAGCTCAGAAAAAGAAAGCGCTTAAGGAAAAAAAACGCCGGGAAGAATTAAAACGAAAGGAAGAACAGAAACGTAAAAAAGCCGAAGCGGCCCGCAAAAAAGAACAGCAGCGCAAGGCAGCACTGCTTAAAGAGAAAAAATTAAAAGAACAAAAACTAAAAGAGAAAAAACTCAGAGAAAAGAAACTTAAAGAGAAAAAGCGTAAGGAAGCAGAGAAAAAAGCAGCAGAAGAAAAGCGTAAAAAAGAACAGCGGCGAAAAGCCGAGGCTGAGAAAAAACGTCAGGCCGAACTCAGGCGCCAGCAGGAGCGGGAACGTGCCGAGCGTGAACGATTAAGCCGGGGTATTGTCAATAAGTATGTTGCCCTGATTGCCCAGAAAATTGAACGTAACTGGCGTCAGCCACTGGATGCTCCGCGTGATCTGCAGTGTAAAATTGATATCCGGCTGCGTTCCACGGGTGAAGTGGTCAGCGTTAAAATTGCAGAAAGCAGCGGCAATGCCTCGTTTGACCGTTCCGTGGAAACTGCGGTACGCAAAGCATCGCCATTGCCTGTTCCTAAAGATAGTGTTATTTTTAAAGAATTCGAAGTCATGAGATTACGATTTGAGCCTAGAAGCTACTAAGCACATGAAATTATTCACTCTCAAGCCCATCAGTGCTGTTATTTTATTATTGATTTATCTGATGTTTATAAGCTCCCCGGCTTATGCCGTTCTGGAAGTCGAGATTAAGGGCGGCTTTCAAAGTGCCAACCCCATTGCTATTGTACCTTTTGCCTGGCCTCGAAGCGGTTCGGCACCCACCGATATAGCGCGGATTGTGCGTTCTGATCTGGCCCGCAGCGGAATTTTTTCTCCCTTAAAACTTAATCAACTGCCCGAACGCCCGGCACTGGGCGGTAATATTAACTTTGACCGCTGGAAAAATACCGCTGCAGAGCAGCTGGTTATTGGTGCTATTACTCCGATCGGTCAGGATCTGTATGAAGTAAAATTCCAGATGCTGGATGTGTTTAGCCGTCAGGAGATGGTTGCCTATCGTTATACGGTTAAGAAAAACCAGTTACGCAGGGTAGCTCATCAGATCAGTGACAAAATTTATGCAAAGCTGACCCATACCCGGGGTGCCTTTGATACGCTTATTGCTTATGTGGTTGTCAAAAATGATCCGGGCAGTAAAAAAAGAACCTACACCTTGGCAGTGGCTGATTCAGACGGCTTTGGTGAGCAGATCATCCTTAAATCCAGAAAACCCATTATGTCACCGAGCTGGTCACCCAATGGCAAACGTCTGGCCTATGTGTCTTTTGAAAAAGACCGCTCCATTATTTACCTGCAGGAACTGAAAACCGGTCAGCGTAAAGTACTGGCTCAGTTTAAGGGCATTAATAGTGCCCCGGCCTTTTCTCCTGACGGTAAACGGCTGGCTCTGACCCTGTCCAAAGACGGTAACTCGGAAATATATATTATGTATATTGCCAGCGGCGTATTGCAGCGTATAACCAACCATTACAGTATTGATACTGAACCATCCTGGTCGTCTGATGGCCGGAGCATTATTTTTACCTCAGACCGGGCGGGCAAACCGCAAATTTATCAGATTGCCGTTGGACCTCAGGGCAAAGCCGGTAATCCCCGCCGCCTGACCTATGAGGGAGATTACAATTCCAATGCCAGCTATTCGCCTGATGGTAAAAATATCACTCTGATCACCCGTGTGCAGGGGCAATACCGGGTCGCCACTCTGGAACTGGACACGGGCTATCTGCAGGTTTTAACTCATTCCAGCCTGGATGAATCCCCATCCTATGCACCTAATGGAAAAATGATTTTATATGCAACCGAGTTGCGCGGCCGGGGTATTCTGGAAGCCATTGCCGTTGACGGCAGAAACTTACCTCAAAGATTACGTGTACTGAGCGGCGATGTAAGAGAACCCGCATGGTCACCTTACCGCAGCCAATAAACACCAGGAGCCTGAAATGACTAAATTTCTGAAAACCTTTATTTTATTAATAATGATCACCCCTCTGTTATTACTCACAGCCTGTTCTTCCACCAGTGAAGACGAAACCAATAATGCCGCTGTAGAAGATCGTACCGAAGGTGCTGCCGGTACCCAGAATGGGGAGGGCTACGAAGGCCAGACCGGGGGCTATAATGATTCCGGTATGGGTGATGATTCAGCCATGAATGGCCAGTCCTACAGCGGTGACCCTCTGTCCGATCCCAATAGCCCCTTATCTATAAGAACCATTTATTTTGACTATGACAGTGCTCAGATCAGTACCGAAGGTCAGTCTGCCCTAAATGCTCATGCTGAATATCTGTCTCTGTATCCAGACAAGGTGATTACCATTGAAGGCCATACCGATGAACGGGGCACCAGAGAATATAATCTCTCTCTGGGTGAACGTCGTGCCCATGTTGTGGCAGATTTTATGATGGCCTCCGGTGTATCGGCACAGCAGATGAAAGTCACCAGCTATGGCGAAGAAAACCCAGTGGCACTGGATCATAATGAATCCGCCTGGCAGTTAAACCGTCGCGTTGAACTGATTTATTAAGGACTGCGGATATCTCTATGGGCTTTATAAAAAGAACGTCCTTTATATTATCCGGCCTGATATTACTATCGGCTGTTTATAGTGTTCAGGCAGAATCTAAGGATGATTATAAAAATTATCCCCTGGATGTTCGGGTAGAACGTCTGGAACGGCTGATGAGTTCCCAGAAGCAGCTGGAATTTCTGTATCGTCTGAAACAACTACAGAAAGAAAACCAGGAACTACGCAGTTTACTGGAAGAACAGGCCAATGAAATCCGCCAGCTTAAACAACAGCAGCGTCAGTTGTATCAGGATATGGATCGTCGGTTGGGACAGGGTACTGGTGTTTCACAGGTGCCATTAAGCGGGACAGAACCGGCTGCTCAGGAAAAAACATCCCCTCCTGTTGAAGTCGTTGAGAAGTCCACGGTCAAGCCGTCTAATTATGAACAAACCCGGCAATTATCATCAAAACCTGTATCGGCCAGCGGTTCACAAAAGCCTCAGGTGGCCATCAGAAAACCCATGATGGCTAAAGAGCGTCAGGCAGAGCAGAAAGCCTATCAGGAGGCTTATGATGAATTAAGAGCCCGTCGTTATAATGCGGCAAGGGAAGCTTTCAGCCAATTTATCGAACAATACCCTCATGGTCGCTACGCCCATATTGCCCAGTACTGGATTGCAGAATCTAGTTATGCCCAGAGAGATTATGAACAGGCTATTGCTGATTACCAGTGCCTGCTGGATGTGTATCCCTTCAGCCCTAAAAAAGCCGAAGCTGAGCTTAAAAAAGCCTATAGTTATTATGAGCTGGGTAAAAAAGACGAAACCCGGAAAATACTTGAGCAGTTATTACGTCAATACCCTGATACCACGGAAGCCGGGCAGGCTAGGCGTTTATTAAAAAAATTATAAATAATTTAGAAATATTTTATAAAAACTAATAAAAAAACTTGCCAAAAAAACTAAAAACGGTAGAATATGCGCCATCCTGATGAGACAGCAAATGCGGTCTATTACGCAGGATGGGCCGTTAGCTCAGTTGGTAGAGCAGTGGACTTTTAATCCATTGGTCGTGAGTTCGAGTCTCACACGGCCCACCATACACAGAACCCTTGTAGCTAAACGGTTACAGGGGTTTTTTATTGGTAACACATTTTCTCTTACAATCTTTTTTAACTGTAAAGGTACTTGGAGAATGATTATGGCTACATTATTTCGTATTCATGGATGTAAAGGCTATGGTAATCCCCCCCATTTATAAAGCAATTCATAAATAGAGGTTTTGTATAAGTCTTATCCACATATCAACAGGTCTGCCTGGTGGTGAGACTTTCAGGTTTATCTTACAAACAGGCTAAAGTCAATTTTTGCCTAGGTGGTGGTATTCCATCGATAGCCATATGGTGTCGTTTATTATTATATGTTGTTTCATGGTAACCGCTCAATGAACAGCGTTATTTACTTTTTCTAAACCGACTTTTCTCCCGACAACAAAAGGGCGAATAGCATTTTCAGCCAGAACATTACTGATGTTTAATCGCCCGTCTTCACAATAAACTACCAGTTTATCCCATTGGTTGTTCACATAGGTCAGTGC
>JANELJ010000128.1 GCA_024511395.1 Gammaproteobacteria bacterium
TCTGGAAATTTGCAAGGTAATAAGGCTTATTTTACCAAAAACCTGCAAATTTAACACCCATAATCAAGCAATATTTCTTTATAAATCAATGTGCTATGATTTATTCAGGTCGAACTAAATATGATTGATTTAAACAATTATAAACTGGGTGAAACGCAGGAACTTATCACGGTTGATAACCAGGATGATTTCAGGCAACTATTGATTACCATGAGTCAACAGGCACAGCACCGGATATGGATATTCAGTCATAATCTGGATATTCGTATTTATGATAATAATGAGCTTTATGAAGCCATTAAAAATCTCGCTATCTGCAGTCCCCGCACCCATGTCAATATACTGGTGCAGGACAGTGAACACATGGTTAAAAATGATCACCGGCTACTGCGTCTGGCGCAACGGATCTCCAGTCATATGCAGGTTAAATTAACCGCTAAGGAACATCAGGACATATACCAGACCTTTATTATTTTTGATGACCGAGGTTATATTATTCATGAAGATCCGCTACGCTTTAATGCCCGTGCTGATTTTTATAACCATCTAGAAACCAAGAAACTGGCAGAACAATTTTCTGAAATGTGGAAAGTGGGTGTTATTGATAACCGGCCAGGCATTTGAGTTTATAAATAAACTGTATCTGCATTATATTTAGGGTTAAAATAGCCTTATTCGTCTATTATCCGGAAAGGATGGTTTTTATGCTGTGCAGGAAATCTTCTTCTATTATTCTATTAAGAATTCACTTTGCCTGCTCTCTACTGATTTTCTCAGCCGTTTCTGCCAATGATTTTAAAGTCTTTAAAACCCATCAGTTTGCCCAAGAGCTTATTCCTGTTCTGGCCCCCCTGTATGGCTCCCAGGCCACATTCACAGCAAAAGACAATAGTCTGATTGTTAAGGCCCCCCCATCCGTACTGAAAGAGATTGAGCAGCTATTAAAGGAAATTGATGCGCCCACACAAAATCTATTGCTGGAAGTCAGCAGTACTCTGAATGGCAGCGGCAATATTGAAGCCCATAGTATTGAAGGAAAAATTAAGGCCGGAGATGCCCGAATAATCAGTACCGCTCCTCCTCAGAACAGGCCGACAGCCAGCGTCCGTTATAAAAAAGATGGTACAGTCATTAAAACCACTCATACCCGCCGCCAGGGCTTTACCTCCCAACCTGATACGTTCAAAGTCCGTGCGACCACCGGTCACTGGGCTCAGATTCAGACCGGACAGAAAGTTCCGTATTATTCTGCTGATTATCCTTATGCTGATAACCGATATCCTTTATTACGTGGTTCTTCGGTGGAGTTTCAGGATGTCACCTCAGGCTTTGAGGTATTTCCGACGCTTAATGGTGGTACCGTTACCTTAAAAGTCCGCCCTTATCACAGTTCAATGAATCGGGCCTATCCGGATAGAATCAATCAGCGTTCGCTGGAAACCGTGGTCACGGGTAAACTGGGCGAATGGATTTACCTGGGCGACGCAATGAATCAGATCAATACTCAGAACAACGGCTATACCCATTCCACTAAATGTTTTACCGAGCTGGATACCTCCTATCGGATCCGAGTTAACAAAATTGACTAAACTAAAATTAACCATGCTATATAACCAGAAAAATTTATGACTAATGAAAATACCCCATCTGTAACTACAGAAAATCTTAATACTACTGACAACCGTAAAAATGTTTTTGCCGCCATTGATTTAGGCTCTAATAGTTTTCACCTGATTGTCGCAGAAGTTAAAAACGATCAACTGTTGATCATCGACCGCATGAAAGAAATGGTTCGTCTGGCTTCCGGTCTTGATGAAAAAGGTAAACTCAGCAAAGAGGCCCAGCGGCGCGGCCTAGATTGTCTGGCTCGTTTTGGTCAGCGTCTGAAAAACATACCAGAAGAAAATATCCGTATTGTGGGTACCAATACTTTACGCAAGGCAAAAAATAGTGCCCGTTTTATTCAAAAAGCAGAAGCTTCTCTGAACCATTCCATTGAGGTGATTGCCGGCCGGGAAGAAGCCCGACTGATTTACCTGGGCGTGGCCCACAGCCAATCAGAAAACGATCAGAACCGTCTGGTCATCGATATTGGCGGCGGCAGTACCGAGTTTATTATTGGTAAAGGCTTTACACCCGATTACACGGAAAGCCTGCATATAGGCTGTGTCAGTATGACCTTAAAAGCCTTTGCAAACGGCAAACTTAATGAGACCAATTTCAAAATTGCAGAACTCTATGCCCGTCTGGAACTGGAAACCATTAAAAATACCTATCGTAAGGTCGGCTGGACCTACGCCACCGGTGCATCCGGTACTATTAAGGCCATTGGTAAAGTATTGCGTGCCCATAATGATGCCCAGGAAGAACCCACGCCGTTTCCCGGCATAACAACGGGCGGTCTTAAATGGCTGATTAAGGAAATGATCAAACAGAAAGCCATTAACAAATTACAGATTGATGGTCTGGCAGAAGAACGCCAGGCTGTTTTTGCCGGCGGTGTCGCTATTTTATATGCCGCCTTTAAAGTACTTAAAATTGAGTCTATGAATGCATCAGACAGTGCTTTGCGTGAAGGGGTTATTTATGATCTTCAGGGACGTTTTCATCATGAAGATGTCCGCCAGAGAACCATTAACCATCTTATCAAACAGTATCATATTGATACCCGTCAGGTTAAAGAAGTTGAAAAGACCATGCTGCACCTGTATCAACAGGTGCAGCATGACTGGCCGATAGAACATTTTAACAGTGAACAGACCCTGCAATGGGTAGCTCAGTTACACGAAGCGGGTTTGTCAATTGCCCATAACCAGTATCATAAACACGGTGCCTATATTATAGAAAATTCTGATCTACCCGGTTTCTCCCGCAGAGAGCAGCATCGCCTGGCTTTACTTATCCGTGCACAACGTCGCAAATTTCCCAAACGGGATTTTAAAACCCTGCCTGAAAACTGTTACCAGTCTTTAATGTATCTGGCCATATTATTACGTCTAAGTGTTTTACTACACAGAGGCCGTGGTGAAGATAACCAGCCTGAAATAAAAGCAGAAGCGGGTGAAAAGAAACTCCGGTTAATATTTCAGGAAGACTTTTTTGATCAGCATCCATTAACGCTGGTGGATCTGGAACAGGAACGGGAATATTTAAAGGCGATTAAGTTTGAGTTGCAGATTGGGTAGGTTAAAGCTTATTTAAAAAAGACCCTAACCCTCTCCCGGGGGAAGAGGGTTAGGGTAGTTGGACTGTTATCTTTTAGCTGTTTTTTGCAGCGCGTTTTTTAGCAGCGGCTGCTTTTTTTCTGGCTTTGGCAGCAGCGGCTTTGCGTTTTGCCTGAGCTTTTTGTTTTCGAGTCAGTTTTTTCAGGTATTCCTTTTCCCACTTAATAGCATAAGCGGCTAGTGCAGTAGCTTTAGCAGCAGCCATTTTAGCCATTTCTACAGCCTGCTGTTCATGCTCCCTAACTACAGCCATTTGCTCTTTAAGCTTGTCTGCTGCTTCCTTCTGTTTAACTTTTAAAACAGCTACTCGTTCTCTGGCTTTTGCTGCAGCATTTTTATGTGCAGGTCGTTTGGTTTCCCTGGCTTTATCTGCAGCCGTTTTTGCTTTATCTACTGCAGCACTAACTGCACTTATGGCTTTATCCAGTGCACTAGAAGCACGTTCCATAACACGAATCGCAGCCGCATGTTCTTTGGTTACTTCGGTATTATTAACAGGTGATTTTTTAACAGCAGCCTTTTTCTTAATAACTTTTTTTCTGCTAGCTGCTTTTTTATTGCTGACTACTTTTTTCTTGCTAATGGCTTTTTTTACAGTTGCCATGTTATTCACCTCAACGATTATGGATTTTTTTAATTATATACTGCAAATCAGCATGTTACAAATTTCCATTAGAAATTATAGGACTTTTCATGCATTAAACTTATACATCTAACAGAAAAAACAGGTTTAAATTAATTTTTCCAGTGCAATTTTAACGTCGTTATATTCATTAACAATAGAATTTAATAGCTCATCTGCACTGTCGATATTATTATCTGCTGCTTTTAATTCAAGTTCTTTACTAATAGCTGACAAATGCTCTATACCCAGATTAGCACTACTGCCTTTTATAGTATGAGCAATATGTCTTATCGTTTCTGCATCAGAAGCTGCTATAGCGGCTTTTAAATCATCCAGTTGTATTTGACTATCAGAAATAAATACTGTCACCAGTTCAGAAAAGTCATTACCCATTATTTCTTTTAGTTCATTAAGGGTAGTTAAATCAATTGAGTTATCAAACATAGTTGTTCCATATTGCTAAGGTTTTAGGTAGATTAGCTGTTTGACCATGAATAAATACATTCTATACGGTTACCGGCATCATTAAAACTGACCGACTGACAGTAATTTTTTATCAGTGACAAACCTCGTCCTGAAAACAGGGGAGATTCCTTATCTGTTTCTGTTTTTTCCAGTGAACTGACATCAAAACCCTGCCCACTGTCTTCAAAGATAATAAACAGCTCTCCACCCGTATTATTAGGAATATTTTTTACTGAAATTTTAATAGAACCACTGTCTAATTTATTCAGGAGTTCTTCCTTATCAGTATAAAACTGCATAAAACCTTCCGGTGAAGATTTGATACTGGAATCAAGTTCGAGCAAGCCATGATCCAGAGCATTGCAGAACAACTCTGTTAATACTGTACTGAGTTTATCCTGCTGTATCTGATGTCCCTGAATTTCACCCATGATCTGATTAATTAGAGGCACCGGATCAATGGTCTTAATGCAGTCATAATAAAACAGTAATTCAAATTCCCAATGCGTAGGTACAATTTTTTTATAGGAGCCTCTCTGGCTGACCAGCTGCTTAATATAGTCCATATCACAGCTGATAACCCCTAATGTAATATCATCACTCTGCTCTTGCCCCTGAATAAAATTATCCAGGGTATCCAGGATATGCTCAAACAGATCAATTTCACTATCATTATCTGCACTGTCTATATTATTCATATTAACCTGAAGACAGTTTGTAAAGCGTTCAACACCAAACATTTCACCTGAACTGTTTTCTGCTTCAAGAATACCATCAGTACTGAGTATAACTTTATCATTATCATTAATTTTAATAATATCCACCTTGTCACTGAAGCTGCTGTCATCAAGTATGCCCAGAGGAAGATGACGAGATTTTAATTCCACTACAGAATCCCCCTTATGCAGCCAGGCCGCAGGAATAGCACCATTCCAGTATTTTAAAATATTATTAATGGTATCAATTTCCACCAGGCAGGCCGCCAGAAACATACCTGTGGGTAACTGATGTTTCAACTTACGATTTATTTCACGCACAACATCATGTATGGAATACCCCTTGGCTGTCATACTGTAAAATACATCCGATAACGGTAAGGCACCCAGCGAAGCTGCCAGTCCATGGCCGGCAAAGTCACCAAACAGAACATGCAGACCACCCGTTGGTTTTACTGCAGCCAGAACGACATCACCATTAAACAGAGACATGGGTGATAAATGCAGTTTAATATTTTCTGCGGACAGACACCCTGGATTTAAAATACTGTCAAATACTTTTCGGGCAACTTCCTGCTCCTTACTTTCATGCTCCTAGTGAGCCACCAGTTCGCGTTTCTGTTTATAAACGGTATTGTAAAGCTGGCTCATTCTTTCCAGTGCATCTATCTTGGCTTTAATGATCACCTGGTTATAGGGCTTGGACAGAAAGTCATCACCACCTACATCCACACAGCGTCTTAATGCCTGCTCATCGGTCATGGCCATCAGGAAAATAATCGGAGTGAATTTTTCCTGTGATAATACCTTTATTTTCTGGGTAGCTTCATAACCATCCATAACCGGCATCATAATGTCCATTAATACCAGATCAGGTTCCTCCTGCTGAAAAACATCTATGGCCTCCTGACCATTTACAGCAGACACCACGGAATAGCCTTCTTTTTTAAGAATGGCAGAGAGGATCATTCTATTGCTTAATTCATCAGCAACTATCAGGATTTTCATTCAATTACTTTCATCACTTAAACTATTCTGGTTCAGGAAATTTCAAACAGTTTGTCAAAATTTGAAACCATTAAAATATCTTTTACTTCATTACAACAGCCTTTTAAGTGCACACTGCCCTGTTCACTTCCGGCATGTTCTCTTAACAAGAGCAGCATACCTAATGCAGAACTATCGATATATTCTGTCTGGGACATATCAATAATAAATTTCTTGCCGCTACCTGCCGGAGTATTGCGATAGGCATCTCGAAACTCTTTATGACAACTAAAATCAAAACGACCTGCAATAGTAATATTTACAGTATCATCATTAACCTGGCTGGTAATAGGCATAACTAAAGTTTAGAGCGACAGCTCACCCTTGAGAGTCCTGTTTCGCTCATACGTTCTTTAACAATTTGTTTATAACCAGCTGTTTTGAAATTGTTTTTATAACAAAG
>JANELJ010000129.1 GCA_024511395.1 Gammaproteobacteria bacterium
TAATTAAGAGCAATAAGCCTAAAACCTGAAACCTTACAGGAAATCATCTTTATTTGCAGAATAGGTCTATGCATCCGCTTTGGAAATCTGGCTCTGTACCAATAAAGTTTTAAGACACTGATCCAGAGTCTGCATACCAATACCCTGCCCGGTCTGAATAGCCGAATACATCTGTGCCACTTTTCCTTCCCGGATCAGGTTTCGAATAGCCGGAGTACCAATCATAATTTCATGAGCAGCAATACCTCCTCCGCCGTTTTTCTTTAACAATGACTGGGAAATAACCGCCCGCAGAGATTCTGACAACAAGGCCCGAACCATGTCTTTTTCTGCCGCCGGAAACACATCAATAATACGATCAATGGTTTTGGCTGCTGAACTGGTGTGCAGAGTACCAAATACCAGGTGACCTGTTTCTGCTGCGGTCAGTGCCAGGCGAATGGTTTCCAGGTCACGCAGTTCCCCCACCAGAATAATGTCCGGATCTTCACGCAGGGCTGAACGCAGCGCTTCATTAAATCCTAGGGTATCCCGGTGAATCTCACGCTGGTTAACCAGGCATTTTTTACTTTCATGTACAAATTCGATGGGATCTTCTACCGTCAGAATATGTTCATAAATGGTATTGTTCAGATGATCCATCATGGCGACCAGGGTTGTGGATTTACCGGAACCAGTAGGCCCGGTAACTAGCACAATGCCGCGTTTATTTTCACAGATATCTTTAAAAATAGCTGGACAGCCCAGCTCTTCCAGAGATAGGACATTGGAAGGAATAGTACGAAAAACCGCCCCCGCACCCCGGTTCTGGTTAAAGGTATTAACACGAAAACGTGCCAGACCCGGCACTTCAAAGGAAAAGTTGGTTTCCAGGAATTCCTCGAAATCCTTCCTCTGTTTATCGTTCATAATATCGTACACCATATCATACACTTCACGATGTTCCAGTGGAGGGACGTTAATCCGCCGGATATCACCATCAACACGGATCATAGGCGGCAGTCCTGCGGACAGGTGTAAGTCCGAGGCATTGCTTTTGGTACTAAAGGCAAGCAGTTCTGTAATATCCATAATTCTTCGCTATATAATAGTTCACTGTATAATGATTTATTATTTCAGGCTACTCGGACGTGATGTTAACCATAATGTTTACAATACACAGAGTGTTTATAGTTATTTTTCAAATATCAGTATAGACAATAATGAGCAATTCTTTAAACCAACTTGATCACATTAATTACCGGATTGAGCAGGCGCTGGAAAAAAGCTATCGTTCTGCAGCTGTCCAGGCGGATAAAAAGGTGCTTTTGTTGGCGGTCAGCAAACGCCATCCCTTGGAAAAAATACTGGTGCTGTATGAACAGGGACAGCGGGATTTTGGGGAAAGCTATGTTCAGGAAGCTCTGCAGAAAATACAGCAGTGCCCTTATAAAGACATTATCTGGCATTTTATTGGCCCTATACAGTCCAATAAAACCCGTGATATTGCCGAGCATTTCCAGTGGGTACATTCCGTTGACCGTTTAAAAATTGCCCAACGCCTCAGTGCTCAGCGTCCAGAAAATTTACCTGATCTGAATATCTGTCTGCAGATCAATATCAGCGAAGAACCGCAAAAATCCGGTTTTTCACCCACAGAAGTATTTAATGCTCTTGAGAATATTATTAATCTGCCCCATTTAAAGATACGGGGTCTGATGGCTATACCCAGACCCGAAAGCGAATTTGAACTACAGCGTATTCCTTTTCGCCGCTTAAACGAACTGATGCATAAACTGAACGAACAGTTTAAACTGAATATGGATACCTTATCCATGGGTATGTCCGGAGATCTGGAAGCAGCGATTGCAGAAGGCGCTACTATTGTGCGTATTGGGACAGCCTTATTTGGCCCAAGGGAAACTTAAATTTACCATGAGTTCAGGAAACGACTTTAAAATAGAGCTAAAAATAGATGATTAATAAAAAAATTGGTTTTATCGGTGCCGGTAATATGGCCTACAGCCTGATAGGCGGTTTAACATCCACCGGTGTCGCCGGTGAAAACATCTGGGTCAGCGATCCCAATGCTGAACAAACCGCCCAGTTAGCGAAACAGTTTAAACTGAATATTGCCCAGAATAATTCTGAACTGGTTAAAGCCGTCGATGTTGTGGTACTGGCCGTCAAGCCTCAGCAATTATCCGCAGTATGTCAGGAGATCAGTGAACATGCACAGGCACCCCTGTTTATCTCTATTGCAGCGGGGGTCTTATGTCAGGATATTGAACGCTGGCTGGGTTCCCAGAGCGGTAAAGAACTGGCACTGGTTCGCTGTATGCCCAATACACCAGCACTGGTGCAAAGCGGTGCAACCGCACTGTTTGCCAATGCCCAGGTCAGTGATGAACAGCGTATTCTGGCCGAGTCTATACTGCGGGCAGTGGGCCTGACTTTATGGCTGGAGCAGGAAGAAGACATGCATGCTGTAACCGCCCTTTCAGGTAGCGGCCCGGCGTATATTTTTCTGGTGATTGAAGCCCTGGAAAAAGCCGGAGTACAACTGGGGCTGGATGAAAAAATCGCCCATTTTCTGGCCCTGCAAACCGCTTTTGGTGCTTCTAAAATGGCCCTGGAAAGCGAGGACAGCGCCGAAGTTTTAAGAACAAAGGTCACCTCACCCGGCGGTACCACCGAACGGGCCATTGGCATTTTACAGGATGGACAGCTGGAAGCCCTGTTTTTAAAAGCCCTGCAGGGTGCCCAGACCCGTTCCCGGGAACTGGCCGAAATGTTGGGCTCAGAAGACAATTGAACTAACAATAATTCAGCTTAAATTAAAGTACCATAGAGTGACTGGTTGCAGGTACTGTGTTTACGGGGTTTTTGAAAACATGGATGTACTTGAGCGCCCCCGGAAAGACAGTACCTGCAATTAGTCACGGTCAAATATACTGATTAGTATGACATATGACACAAGCTATTTTTAACCGGGAAATATACAGGAAACGATAAATGGATAACTTTTTTCTTAATGCAGGCATCTATCTGATCAGCACCCTTTTTGGCCTGTATATTATTATTGTCCTGCTGCGTTTTTTATTACAGGTCGTGCGTGCCGATTTTTATAATCCCCTGTCTCAGTTTATTGTTAAAGCCACCAGCCCAGTATTAAATCCCATGCGTCGGGTTATTCCCGGCATGTTCGGCCTGGATGTTTCATCCCTTATCCTTGCCTATGTCCTGCAGTTTATCGAAAACCTGCTATTATTTGCCATCAAGGGCATTTCAGTTAACCCGGTGTTCCTACTGTGGCATAGTATCGGCTCATTGCTGACCCTGGTTCTGTATATTTACTTTTTTGCTATTATTGTACAGATCATTATCAGCTGGGTTAATCCTGGCACTTATAATCCAGCCACGGCACTTATTTACCATATTACTGAGCCAGTTATGCGCCCTGCCCGAAAAATTCTGCCACCGTTTTCCGGTCTGGATTTATCACCAATTCTGGTCTTTATTGTACTTAATTTACTGCTGATGCTGGTGCCTGTCATTTTTGGTTAAAGTCAGATTTTTCTTACTCAGCTTCTTTTTACTGTCATATTTATTATATAAATAGACATCTATCACAATTTTATCCCTTATTTTTTTCCTCTATCTGCTATTCTTAACAGGATAGAAAACGGGATGGGAATAACAACATGACAAATGAAAACTTTTTCGACAATATCCATGCCTATGGAAAATGGAAAAGTGACCTGGTAAAAGCCATAGAAAATTTTCAGGACTGGCTGGATACTACAGGTCTGGAAGACAGTGAACAAAGTCTTAAAATTTACGAAACCCTGCAGACCATAAAGCACGACCGAATTACCTTGGCATTTGTGGGTGAGTTTTTCCGTGGTAAAACCGAACTGATTAATGCCATCTTTTTCTCCCAGTTTAAACGCCATCTGCTGGCCAGTGAGGCCGGCCGCACCACCATGTGCTCGACCGAACTATTTTTTGATGTCGATGAACCACCCTATATGCGTCCGCTGCCCATTGAAAGCCGCCTGGAAGACAGCAGTATTACAGAACAGAAACAGAACCTAGTGAACTGGACCCATATCCAGCTGGATGTCACCTCTCCCGACAGCATGGCCAGTTCCTTTGCCCAGATCACCAATACCAAAAAAGTTAAAGCCCGCGAAGCCAAGCGCTTGGGCATGTATGACATTATTACTGATGACAACGGCACAGAACTGGCAGAAGATGCCACAGTGGAAATTCTCATGTGGCGCCATGTCCTGATTAATTTCCCGCACCCTTTTCTGGAACAGGGTTTGTACATACTGGACACACCCGGGCTGAACTCCCTAGGTAATAAACCGGAACTGACTATTAATATGCTGCCCAATGCCCAGGCGGCTATTTTTGTACTTGCAGCGGATACTGGTGTAACCCGTTCTGATATGGACATCTGGCGCCGGCACCTGAAAAGTTTCCGCCGCAATAATAACAACGGTCTGGTGGTGGCTCTCAATAAAATTGATACCCTATGTGATGAGCTGAAAACCACCCATGAAATCAAAGGCAGTATTCACAGAATGTGTTCAGAAACGGCAAAAACCCTGAATATTGACAAACGGCAGGTATTTGCCATTTCCGCTCAGAAAGGCCTGATTGCAAGAGTCAAACATGATGCTCAGTTACTGAAAGACAGTAATCTGGAAGCCATGGAGAATGTCCTGTCCAATGAAATTCTACCACAGAAAGAACAACTGGTTCGTAATACTCTGATCACCGATATTAATGAAATGATGCAGACTTCCAAGGGTATTCTGCTGACCCAGTTTAATTCCAGAAAAAAATCCATTGAAAATCTTAGCGGCCTGAATGGTAAAAATGAGAATATCATTCAACGCCTGCTGGAAAAAACCCGGGAAGAACAGGCGGTTTATCACCGCAATGCTGAAGCACTGCAGTCCAGCCGTCAAATTCTTTCCGGACAGCATAACCGTCTAAAATCCATTATCGATCTGGATCGGCTGGATAAACAGGTGAATGATGCCCGAAACCATATGAAAGGCAGATGGACCACTACCGGCATGAAAAAAGCCGGGCAGTCTAGGGACAGTATCAGTGAAAAAGTCATGTCCCTGAAAAAAGAAGCCAAAGTTCTGCAGAAGTACCTAGTGGATATTAATAAAATGCTCACCACCGTTAACAGCCCCATGCCAGTCGTTATCCAGGAGAAAAATATTCCCAATAATGTGACCGCAATTCGCAGCCAAGCTGGTTCGTAACTATCCATGATTGGTCTTATTCAACGGGTTCGCTGGGCAAAAGTTGAGGTGGACGGTCATATTATCAGTCAGATTGAGCAGGGTCTTCTGGCTCTGATTGGTATGCAGAAAGACGACCAGACCATGCAGGCCGATAAACTGCTGCATAAACTGCTCAATTATCGCATTTTTGTCGATGATGATAAAATGAATCTCAGTGTCCGTGATATTCAGGGCGGTTTATTATTAGTACCACAATTTACCCTGGCAGCTGATACCCGCAAAGGCATGCGTCCCAGTTTCAGCTGTGCCAAGGCGCCGGCAGAAGCTGAACAACTGTTTGATTACCTGCTGAGCGAAGCAAAAAAGCAGTACCCCCATATTCAGGCAGGCAAGTTTGGTGCTGATATGCAGGTATCTCTGCTTAATGACGGGCCGGTTACTTTTTCTTTAAATATTTAATGAGATCTAAATCTAAATGCTGCAACATAATAAATTTCTGCAACTGGGCATTATTGTTCTGCTTAGCACCCTACTGCTGGCCTGCACACCGCCAAAACCCAAAACACCCATTGCTGTAGCAGGTTTGTTCATCCAGTTGTAATTTTTGCAGAATTCCCGGTGTGGTAGGCTTGATATAGCCCCGTTTATCTTCCCGGACTATTCGGCCAGTCCAGTCAGCTAATTCCAGATAGTCAGTTAGGCTAAAGGCAATACCGTTTTCGTTAAGTGAGTTGCCAGTAAAAGTAGCAAGTTTAATCTCTGAAGATGTTCGGGGTGCTGGTGTGTTTGAGGATATCTTTTTGGCATTAAATTCTTCTATACGCTGTTGGATGGAAGTGTAGTCCGATTGCTCCAGGGTATCGCACAGTTCAGCACGGATAGGGTTTAAATCAACATAGATCATGCAGCTAAGAATGGCCTGCTCATCCAGCAGAGCCTGGCTTTTAAAGCGGCCTTCCCAGAACTGGCCGGTATACTGGTCTTCGGCATTGGCTTTACGGGCGATATACTCATTGAGGCAGCGCATAAACCAGGTGATATCCATTAATCGTTCTCTGAACAGGCTAATAGTTTCCCTAGCTTTGTTCTTCTCAGCATCAGAGTGACATAGGCCATTAAAAGTGAGCGCCAATTAATCCCACATTGATCTGCTACCCCGCCTACTGTAACGCCTGAATTTTTTCAGCACACA